>JBGTRP010000068.1:0-15146 GCA_041940685.1 Acanthopleuribacteraceae bacterium | reverse complement strand
TGATCGACCGCCGCGGCGTGGTGCCGCATCCGGCCATCCGCCACGGCGGCGACGCCCTTCTCCTGGCGGTCGAGCTTCCGGCGCTGGCGGGCCGGTCGGCCGGCCAGGACAAGCCGCGGCGACGGCGTGATGCCCATCTCGACGGCCTGTGCGTAGCCGACCGGACCCCGGTCGGCGACCCATCCGAACGGCGCTCCGAACCGGTCAGCGGGCAGAGCCGGGTCTCCGAAGTCTCCGATATGGGAGCCGGGGGCGATCCCGATGTCGTCCTTCGATTCGCGGAAAAATTGAATGCCTTCGGCAACAATCATCCTCTTTTACAGGGCCTGAATATGCTCGAACTGGTCTTGTACAAAGACCGGTTCCAGATCGAGTTGCACGCGACCGAGCCTCTTCCGGATTGGGATGACCGTGTGGCTTTGCTGAATGCCTTCACCCTTGATGAGGGTCGGGAGCGAATCCATTTTGAATTGCGGGATAACCGATTGCTGCTCTCGGGCTCCCGCGAGTTTTTTCAGCCAACCCGTGTCGAGATACAAACCCTGCGGGACTTTGTCCTACGCGAAATTAGTCTGCTTGAAAAGAGGACATCCGCTCCCATTGTCGGTCGGTCCGCGCCCTCGCCCACGGAAATGATCGCGGCGAGGAGGGCCTTGCCCTTTCCCGGAAACCCCCGGCACCGCTTGATGATGTATGAACACCAGGGCGGCGCCTTGAGGTTGGTGGAAGATTTTCCCATGGGATTGGATGTCTCCGGAATGGCCTTTCAACGGTCCGATCATTCGGTGTTGGTCTCGGATCGTTTGGGGAAGGCGCTCTACAAATTCCGCGTTGTCGATTCCAAATTGGTTCCCGAACGATACCGGCTGTTTGCGGGTGCGCCGCGTGATAGGGGAGACGCGCTTTACCGCGAGGAATTGGCCTTTCACCCGGCGGCGATCGCGGTCGCTCCAGGCGAACCCCTTGCCGTCGTTTTGGAGCGTGAACCCGCGAATGCAAATAGTCCCAAGTTGCTTTTGGTGCGCACCTCCACCCTTGAGGTGGTCGGCGAGAAAGAGCTTCCACGCGGCGCCGAATTCGCGGTTGACGCGGCCTGGGACGCCGCGGGACAAACCCTTTTCGTGGGCTGTTCCTCCAAGGGGAAACGCTTCGAAAACGCGCCCGGCGTCGTGATCTACCATCGCGATGGGCACCACCTTCTTTTTACCCATTACATCGATCTACCCGTTTCCGCGCCAGGCCGCCTCGAAATCTCCAGTCTGGCGGTGGAAAGTGAACGCCGGGAGCTCTATTTCCTCCAGTTTCCCTATGCCGCTTTTACTCGCTACACGCTCGAGCGCTTTCCAGCGGATGAGGTCGGGACACTGTTTTTTAGAGAAAATCCTCAAGGGACGAATGCCGTCCCCGCGCCGCCCTTCGCCGCGCTCGAATTGAATCGCACCAGTGACTTTGCCTTGGTAGCCTTGGCCTCTGGTTCCGAGACCCTTGGCCGCTCCTTGCTGCACCTGGTCGATCTCAAGGCGACCAAATCCGTCTGGGTCGATACCTTGGATATTGAGATGGAGCCCACCGCGGTGCTGCGCGTGCCTCTCAGCGACCGCTTTTGGATCGCCAGCAGATCCGCACGCGGCATCGCCCAGGTCAAAATTGAGAACAAGCAGCTCTCGGTTGAGGAAATATTATATTTCGATGCCTTCGAACCCGGCTACATTGCCAGCGACCCCTGGGGCCGCTATCTGTTCGTGGCCGGGAAAAACCGGTACTGACCATGGGGGCGGCCCCGTCTCCCTCCGCGAAAAAAGTGAACCTCAACGGCGGGGACATCGTATGATGTTACTTGTACTGTCAAGCCTCCGGACCTAACGAAAATGGAATTGGTTCCCTGTTCGAATGGTCGAAGGCAGGCGCGCTTATCAAACCGGCAAGGTGGATTGGAAATGTCGATACTTATGCTTTTGAACCGAGTGAACTCCAAATACCTCAAACCGCCCCATCCGGTTGTTTCCAAGGAGCTCTCTCTCAAAAGAAGTTACTTGTTGGGCATCGCGATGCAGGCCCATTCCGATGAGGAACTGGATGCGAGTGAGCAAAATTTGTTGCTCAACCTCGCCAAGGCGTTCGGGGTTTCCCAGGAGACGGCCCTTGAGATTCTGCGTGAGGCCGGAAACCCCTCTGAAAAAACGGTTTTGCGAATTCGCGAGAACCTCATGCACGCCAAGGATAAGTATTACTTCATCCTCGATTTGAGGATCATGGCCCATCAGGATCAGAAACTGATGCGGGTGGAAAGCCAGGTAATCGATCAATTCGCCCGCCTACTGGCCATCGAATCCGAGGATGTGGCGTTTTTAAAAGAGCTTGCAGATGCGGTGGTCGAAAAAGACATGGAAGCCCGTTCCCAATGGTTGCAAGAGTTCTTGGGGCAAATTCGAATCAGCCGGAACGCGGCGCCGGAGGATTTTGCCCATTATACGAGCGATCAAAACTTTCGTGTTGAGACGGGCAAGGAGACCTCCTGACATCATTCCACTCGGTTGGCGCCTCTTCTGTCGGTTCGCCTAAATCAGGCGGAACTTCCCCATTTGGGGATGGGTTTTAGCGAAAAGGACGCTTATAAGCTGGCATTCTCCTTGCTGAATGGATTGGGCTCGGGAGCCTGTTTCATTTCTACTGGAGGCGGATCCCGCTCGCCCTAACCAAATTGGGGAAGGGGCAATCGCGCCGCTTCTCGAAAGGGAGGATTCATGCTTTTCTACTTCTCGCTGTTGTTTTGCCTGGCCTATGAGGGCGAGGGCGCCTGGGAGATCGGCAACACCGGAATATTTCAACCCTTACGGACCGATGAGGTCATTGTGGCTCCCGGTGGCGAGATTTTCATTCTCAATTTCAAAGAGGCTCACATCGTTCATTACGATGAAAACGGCCAACAAAAAGGGTCTATCGGCTTCAAGGGCAAGGGTCCGGGGGGATTGACCTATCCAGTCAGCTTTTTTTTGCAGGATGACCGTTTGTATGTCCAGGACCTCATCAATTCCAGCGTCAGTCTTTTCCAGGCGAAGGATGGCGCTTTTCTAAAGCGTGTGCGGCTTCCGCGTAGGAACCTGACCCTGGCCAAGGTGAGTACAGGCTGGCTGTACGGCGATTGGGGCGCCGCCGAAAATGCCGGTCAACCCTCAAGGCTCTACTGGGCGGACACGGATTTCGAGAAAAGCGAGCTCCTCTACACCCTGCAATCGAGCGGCATTCAGGGAGGCATGACTATCGAGAACAATAATGGTGAAGTCAATGCCGTTTTTACGCCCCTTTCGAGTCAACCGGAACTGCGGGTGTCCTGGGATGGCCGGCTGGCTTATCTTTCCGAACCCGAGGGTTTTGAGATTCAGGTCATCGATGCCGAACGGCGTCAAATTGCCCATACCGTCAAAAGGGCCGAAGCGCCCATTCCCTTTGACGAGGAGTGGGGCCTGGAGCGGCGTGCTCAAATCGACAAAATGAGGCCGTCCCGGGATCGACAGATTAAGATCAAGAACGATTTCCCCGAGTATTTTCCCGTCGTTCGCGATATGCGGCTGGACGTGAATGGCCATTTGGTTGTCGATAAGTGGATGGGAAGGCCGGACAAGAGACATAATCTGATCGCCCTGGATCCAACTGGTAAGGAAAAGGCGGCTTCTCATGACTGGGAAGTGCTGAGCAGGTTGGTCGCGGTTCGGGGATCCTGGGCCTACATCACCATTTTTGACAATGAGAATGAGGAAGCGGGTCTGGCCCGGTGTCCGCTTTCGGAGGTCGAACGCTTTGTGGCGGAGACGCCCATTGAGTTCGAGGGTATGGCGGGCAGAATGATTTCCATGGAAGACTGACGGGAGTTATTCGAACGAACCCCGATCTGGAAAGCGCGGGTTGGGGTGCGGGCCGACTCCGCCGAGAGACGGAATCGGCCCGCGGGGGACGGGTAAGAATGGCGGCATTCACGCGGCGGGATGCTAAATCCAAAGCCGCACGCCGCCCTAAATGGGTTCCGAATTCTCGGATTCTTCGCCCTCGGGTTCCTGCCGGTGAATATTGGGGTCTATATTCTCCGGTGTTCGGGAGCCGGGGGCCTTGGATGCGGCGGATTCTACTTTTTGAGCTTCCCAGGCGGAATCCGAGCCGGGCGAGAAGAGATAACCCTTACCGTGGCAATGGCTCGTGCCTAGGGCAATGACCGGCTCATTGCGATGGTTGGTGGCCAGGCAGGCCGTGTGACCCAACCGCTGATGGGCTACCGGAGGGTCGATGCGCAAGCTGGACGCCTCCTTGATTTCGCGGTGTTTTTGATCTACCTCGAATACGACCGCCATGCCTGCATCCGGGGCATTGTTCTCATCATGACCCGGCGCCGTGACCACCAGCCTGGAAATTCCATCCCAGGAAGGCTCTCCCATGGCTACCGCGCTGCCGAACCGGTTGCCGGGCCGAGCGCCGCCGGAAGGCTCCAGCTTGGTGTTTACATAATCATCTCGGTCAAAATCAAAAGTATAGTAATAGGCGGAACCGTGGTTGGAGATGCCGGTGGTCGGTGCGCCTGCCAGAATGTTGCGGTCCCGCAAGGCCACGGACTGGCCGAAACGGGAGCCCACATGGCAGGCCTTGTCCGGAATCAGAGTGGTGGTTGCCAACCATTTCTCCGAGTGCAGCAGGCGTTCGAATACATGCACCGCGCCCGTGGGCTCCCAGGGGTAGGAGGGGAAGTAGCCCGGGGCCCCGATGGCGATTTGGTCCTCGTCGATGGCCACCGAGGTCCCCATCTCGTATCGGTTCCAAGATCCGGAGAAAACTTCACGCAAAACCCAATAAAAACCATCGAACCGGAACAAATAGGCCTTTCCCGCGTGATGATAGTGCATGGAGGTCGCCAGCGGCGCTCCAACCAACAACTCATCGCCCGCGCGGTTGATGGCCACCGCGGCGCCAAAATGGTCTCCCGCTTGACCCGGACCCAGGCTGGCCGTTTTTTTCCAGGATTTCCCGTTGAAGTTCAGGACCAATGCCTCCCCCGCGTGCTTCCCGTTATGGTGGCTGTATGGCCTTCCGACAACCGCGACCGTTCCCGCGCGGTTGATGGCCAATGGGCCGCCGAAGGCGAGCTCAGGATCGTGGCTTTGCCCCTTTGGGGTTGTTTTCGATTTCGGCTTCGGACAATGCGCCGAGCCGGGCTTGCCGATTCCCAATCCCGCGATGAGCTCTCGATAACGTTCCATTCAACCTCTCCAAAATTTCCCTGGGAACCGGAGCTCCGAGGCTAAGGCAGTCGGCGCGGTAGGATGGGCGTTCCTCCCTCCAATCCCGACCCTGCTGTATTCACGCTCTGACCCGCCTTCCTCATCCGGGCGCCTGGGAAAAAAACCTTCGACAGTTTTTGCCTGTCTTCTCTAAACGCGGAATCGAATGGTCTCGTGGAAACATGGCCCTGTAATTTGTTCCCCAAACCACCGTTTGTGTGTTTCCCGTCACAGGGTGGGACGCAATGGCGATCGATTTTTTACGGCGCCGCCCTCCGCCGAGTTGGGTCGGTTCCCCTCCTAATTTTTCGTAATCCACGGGGCTTTGGGCCCTTCCCGGCCCTGATAGGGCGCGGAATACCGCGAGGAAGGCGGAAGTTGTTCAAAATAGCTTGCTCTTTCACGGCCAGCTATCGATAATTCCTGAATGGGGTGTCAAATTAGACCAGATATCGGCATGGCGATGCGGACGATCGGGCACCGCATCCGAGCCGCCCGTACGCTTAAGGGATTCACCCAAGAGAGGCTTGCCTTGGCGGCGGGCATCACCCGGGAATGGCTTGGGAAAATTGAAAAAGGTCAATCCACGACTTTGGATATAGTCCTCTCCATTACCTTGTGCCTGGGAATTGCGCCTGAGGCCTTTTTCCGCAATTTGGACCTCGACAATTCGGAAGATTTTACCGCCGCGCTTAAATTTATGAGCCAATACCTCTAACCCTCGCTGAAACCCTTGCGGGCAAAGCAACCGCCCGCGATTTTGATTTGTAGTTGGGATATAATATTCCGCTCGCCTTTTCATTGGGACCGCTTGGAGGAAAGCGCCATGGTCCAAGACCGCCAAGACTGCCCCTTCCGCCCGCAAAACCGGGTGTTTCAGGGCGCGCATGTCCTTTTGGAGCCCCTCGATTTCTGTCATGCCGAAGATCTCTTCCTCGCGGCTCAAGACGGGGACTTTTGGCGCTTTATGCCCGAACCCCGATTCCCCTCCGTGGCGGAAACCAAGGCCTGGATCAAAAAAACACGGAGCTTCATGGAGAAGGGGGATTCCATGGCGTACGCGGTGATTCACGGGCGCCTCGGAAAAGCCATCGGCTCCACCCGGCTATTCGATTTCAGGGCGGCGGAACGGGCCCTGGAAATTGGTTGGACCTGGATTGCGAAATCCTATTGGCGTTCGCCGGTAAATACCGAGTGCAAATGGCTGCTTTTGCGGCATGCCTTCGAGGAATTGAGCGCCCAACGAGTGCAACTCAAGACCGATGCCCGAAACATGCGGTCTCAAAAGGCGATCGAACGCTTGGGCGCGGTGCGTGAGGGGGTGTTGCGCAAACACTGGCGGCTCTGGGACGGCTACCTGCGGGATTCCGTTTACTACAGCGTCCTGGCCTCGGAATGGCCCCGGGTGAGGGAGAACCTGCTGAGTATGTTGAACCGCCGAACCCTAATCGATTCCTCCCGGACCGAAAACACTTCCCGCATGGAGACGGAGTCATGACGCCATGGACGGCGCGCATCGATCCCGAGCGCCTTCGCGAGGCTTCCCGTGATAGCCTGGTATCCCATCTCGGCATTCGCCTCTTGGCTGATGCGGAAAACCAACTGATGGCAGAAATGCCGGTGGATGCCCGAACCCGTCAGCCCATGGGACTGCTCCACGGCGGCGCGTCCGTGGCCCTGGCGGAAACCCTGGGCAGCTTCGCCTCATTTCTTTGCATCGACCCCAGCCGGCAATCCTGCGTGGGGCTCGCCATTAACGCCAACCATATCCGCCCGGTACGGGAGGGCGTGGTAACCGGAAGAGTGAATGCGATCCATTTGGGCCGCTCCACCCATGTGTGGGAGATTCGTATTACCGATGATCAGGACCGTCTGGTATGCATTTCCCGGTTGACCGTTGCGGTTCGGGACCTTCCCCGCGCCGAATCCGATTAGCCCCGGATTCGCTCCCTCCCGCGGAAGCCGTGAGGCGGTTCTTTGGTTTTTTCCGGACTGGCCCATGCCTGGAGGTTGGGCCCTCCAGGCATGAGCGGGTGGATTTACTTCCTTTTCTCAACCTCCAGGCCCGCCTCCAGGGCCTTTTCGATGCGGTCTTGGCATTCCAACAGATGGGCGCGCGAATAATCGTCGAAGTCGAAACCCGGTGGGCTCAGACGCTGACGAATTCGATCATTCAGGTTGCGCAACTGCATGCGTGCGAGCGAACGGGCGTCGGAGGGCATGCGCTTGGGAGGGTTGGTGAGAATGTCGACCATGAGATCCAGGTGGGTGCGCTGCAAATTGCGGCGCAGGATATCGACATTTTCGCCGGGACCCCGCCAAACCTCTTCCCAAATCGCCTGATTCAAACCGCCCATCAACTCCGGGATGCCGAGTACGGATTCCTGGCCGAACTTGATTTCAGAATCCCGGATTGCCGAGAGGCGGACGGGGTGTAGCAAGGCCCTGAGCAGGGATGCTTGCATATTCAGCACTACCTCTGAGAAGGGGTAGTCTTTACGGCCATTGAAGCTGGTGAGGGTGCCCCAGTGAATCCATTTGGGGCCGCCAAACTGAGCCAGCAATTCGGAGGAGACGGGAAAGGCGTCCTTGCCGAAGGCATGGGTTTCCAAATAACGAAGGGACGCGACCTGTTTTTCCTTGGCCACGGGTTGAAAGGGCGGACGGGCGTCTGGATCGCCGTAATGGTCGCGGTAGGTGTACTGCCCGCCGATAAATTTGACCGCGGGGATCAGAGAACGCGCGTACTGCCGCATGGAGTTACTGAATGCCGAGGTCAGATCGCTATAAGGCGTGTTGTCCTCCAGCAGGTAATGGGGCATTTCCCGCCAAATCTCGCGCACCAGGGCATTGCGGGATTCCGCCCATTCCAATGGATCGTCGCCCAGGTCGTAGACATTGGTATTGGGATCGAGGGCGCTCGCGCCGCGCGCATCGTAGTCGTTGCCATAGGCATGCCCCGGCCGCGCGCCCATCCTGGCGATTTGGGCCGCTTTTTCCTCATCGGGCGTGTAACCGTAGGAGATGGTCCACTTGTCGGCGGTGCCCACGGTAGGCGAATAGAAATAGCCGTTTTTCTCTCCCTTGGGAGCCAAGTTAATGGAGGGGTAATCCATGACGGAGCTGTAAAGGCCGTGTTGTTCGACCCAGCTTTTGTCGTGCAACTTCTCCACCGGCGTGTCGGTGGAGGAACGGAAATTGTGGTAGAGGCCCAGCGTGTGTCCGACCTCGTGCATGCTGACCCACTTCATGGCCTCGTCAATGAAGGCCTTGGGGACATCCTCGCCCGCGGAGATGTCGCCGCGCATCATCAGAAAAGAGCGCAGCAAATTTCCCTGAGCGCTGAATTCGGTGGCAAAGCTCGCGTGCTCGCCGCCCATGGACACCGGTTCTGGCTCGCCGAGGATTTCATTGAAAACCTGTTCCAAGGCGTCCTCCGGGTTGATCTGCCGCCAGGCGCGGTGAAATCCGGACACCATATTGGATTCGAAAAGAATATCGGCGTCCAAAATTTCGCCGGTGCGCGGGTCTACCACTGATGGGCCGATGGCGCCGTAGCTGGGTTGGTCCGACGTGCTCCAGCGTAGGGTGGCATAGCGAATGTCCTCGGGATCCGCGCCCTCGGGCAGCATTTCGGCTCGAATCGCGTCCTTGAAACCCGCCGCTTCAAAGGCCGCGTTCCAAGCCTCCACCCCCTCTTTCAACGGGGCCCGGAACTCCTCCGGAATGCTGTGGTCGAGGTAGTAGACAATCTGTTTTTTGGGCCGGTAGAGGTCGCCTGCTTTTTCACCCGGCTCCAACCGCCATTTGCGCACGTAGCGTACGAAGAAATCGTCCTGATCCGAGCGGGAGAAGTCCTTTCGGATCGTCATGAACAAACCGATCCGGGAATCGGCCTCGCGGGGGGTCATGGGTTCCTCGGGCAGAGCCGCAAAACAGTAAAATACGCTCACCGGCAGGTAGCGGTTGTCTGGCACCGAATTGAAGGAGGTAGGTTTTCCCGGCTTGAAGGTGAGCTTCACCTTGATGTTGATATTCTCGGGAAAGGCCTTGACCGTTTGCAGGAAGCTCCTCGATTTGTCCAAATTGGCGGCGCCCGGTTGCTTGGGGTTTGGCGACAGACCCCAACGGATTCGATCGCCGACCGTGGACAGATCGGAGATCATCCAATTCTTGATATCGATGACGAGGGTCTTTTCGCCTTGCTCGCCGCTATCCCCCTCCTCGTCCGTGGACGCCGGCTCTTCCGCGGCCGCGTCCTCTTCCTCGGAATCGGCTTGCTCTTTTGCCTTGGGTTTTTTGATAGAGACGATCTTGGTGGTTTGCAGCACCGAATCGCCCACCGCGAAGGACAGCGCCTTTGCCGTGGCGGGATCGGCGTCATTCATGTACCGGACCGGTTTTTGGACCAGATAAACCTTTTCGCCATGTCTTTCAAGCGCGACCAGACGCGCCTCCCAATCCAGCATGGTGCCGCCGATTACCCCTCGCGCTCCGAATCCTTCCGCCAATTGCGCCGACAGTAAAAAGGGAACGCCCAAACGCGATTCCGGTACCAACATGTAAAGGTTTTCATCCTTGTGGTAAAGGTCGAAGAAACCCTCGTAATGCTTGGCGTCTTTCGTGATCTCCTCGAAATCCTTGTAGGGGCTTTTTTGTTTTTTGTTTTCTTTCTTTGCTTCTTGTTGAGGGGCCGCCTTCACCTTTTTGGATTTCTTGCCGGCCGCTGGCATGGGCGGTCCAACCAGGAACGAAACCGCCAAAAGGCACATCATCAAAATTCTCATACAGGGACACTCCTTTCCGTGGGTTTGCCGGGTCACATTCGGAACCGGCGCCGAAAATGCGGCTTGAGTCTGGGATTCCTCGGCCCGCAACATGATCTTCACTGCTTTTTAGAATAACGTAAAACGCAACAATAGCGTTGCATTGATTGCAGCTTCAGCCTATGGGCGTCCTGAACCGCCGGCGGTATCGGAAGAGAGCCCCGAACCTTCGCCTCGTCATTTTTACTCAAGGTTGATGAGAAAAAGAATTAGCGGTTCTTCTTTTGAAGCGGACGCTTCTTGGGGCGAGAGGGCGTCGTCTCGCCCGTGATTTCCGTCATCTCGACCAGGGTTTTGGCCTTGTTGCAGACTAACCAGGCATGACCCTTACCAAAAAAATTCATGATCTCCACCGCTTCGGTGGCTGAATCGAACTCGTAGGGCGATCGCCATTCCCTTTCGGAGGTTTTATGGGTACCGTAGACGGGAACAATTTTTTTGGGATTCATATCCATTCCAACTTCTGCTTGGTCGGGAGAACCATATTCGCGCATTCTATTGTCGAGAGTTTTGGATTATACCACGTGGATAACAAATGTCGATGAGAATCCTCCACGGAAAAAAACAACCCATTTTCAACGTTCAATTTTCCGCTTTAGAAGCGCCTGTTACACAATGTTACCTTGCCGTTACAGGATTGCTACAGACTATCTCGCGCGCGCCGATTAAATTGTCGGGTGTGGGGCCGGTGGTCGGATCGCCGGACCCCTCGGGATGGGCGAAACCCGGGTGATGAAGATCGATCCGAAAACAATCAAGATATTCTTTTTCAGGAGGTCTCATCATGAACATGAGAACAGTCAGAATGGGGTACGGCATGTTGCTGTGCGGATGCCTGGTTGCTGGAGTTGCGCTGATGGCTGGGCCGGGCGGCCCGGCCGTGGCCAATGAGGACGTCCGCTTCATCATGGAGTGGCAGCGGTCGCAACGATTAGCGGAGCTGGCAGACGCCTTGGCCCTCTCGCCCGAGCAGATTGCCGAGTTGAAGCAGGCCAAGGCCCAGCGGGAAGCCATTCGCGCCGAGGCGGAGCCCCGAATCGAAACCGCGGAGGCGGCATTGGCCGAGGCGGCGGGGCAGATTCGCATTCAACTGGAGAATGGCGGGGACCTTTCCGAGGCGGATCAGGAGTTATTGCGAGAGCACCTCGCCGCCTTGGCGGAACTGAGGGCGGAATCGCGCCACGCGGTCGCCGAGGTGGGCGAAAGCCTGGAGGGCCTATTGACCGAGGAGCAGCGGGACGCCATTCGGCAATGGTTCCGTTCGCGAATGGAAGCCCGTGCCTTCACCGCTCATGGAGACGATGAAAGCGGGCTGGAGCCGGGCTCGGGCGCGCCAGGAACAACGGGCATGATGCGCCGGCACCGTATGGGCCGGGCATCCCACGATGGTCGTGGGCCTTCGGGCTCTCCACGAGGTCGGGGTCAGGGCCGCCGGGGGGATGAAGGTCATCGCGGTGAGATGCGCGCTCATTTCATCGAGCATGTCTTGCTCAGCGACGCCTTCTTGAGCAACTTTGAATAATCGAATCTGGAGCCGGGCCCCGGTCCGGCTCCGATTTTCAGTCGTTCCCCCATTTCAGGCGTTCACGACGCCTGCCGCGCCTCCTCCAGACCCATGCCGGCGCCGCATCCCTGAAAATTGGAGGCGATCTTTTCCGGAAACCTTCGCCGGCATGAGAGAATGGGCTTCCGCGCGACGACCTAAAAAAACGGATGCGGATTAGTGGCTCCACATGAACGAAAAAACCAGGCCCGAACGAATTCTTCTGGTGGAAGATGATCAGGAACTGGCGTTTCTGATTCGGGATCGGCTGCGCGCTGAGGGGTTTGATGTTAGACGCGTGGCCGATGGGAGACGCGCGGTCGCCGCTATTTTGGATAACCCGCCGGACTTAGTGGTTTTGGATATTATGTTGCCTGGCCTGGATGGTTTTGGCGTTTGCCGTGAAATACGGCCCAGGTTTCGGGGCCCGATCTTGATTCTCACCGCTCGTGACGACGATCTGGATCAAATACTCGGGTTGGAATTAGGCGCCGACGATTTCGTGATTAAGCCGGTAAGGCCGCGGGTGTTGCTGGCTCGAATTCGAGCCCTGTTGAGAAGGGCTCAGGGCTCCGGCTCGCGTGGCGAGAGACGTAAAATTGTGCTGGGTGAGCTGTCGGTGGACGCCAGCCGTCGGGAGGCGGCCCTGGGCGACAAGCCCATCGGGCTTACGACGGTCGAGTTCGATTTGCTCTGGTGCCTGGTCAGCCACGCGGGTCAAACCCTGAGCCGAGACGCGCTTTACCAGGCGCTCTACAATAGCGAATACGACGGCATGGACCGCGCGGTCGACATGTACGTATCCCGCATCCGCCAGAAGCTGGGCGATGATCAAGCACGGCCTCGTTTCCTGAAGACCGTGCGTGGGGTGGGCTACCTGTTCGCGGGAGAAGTGGAGTGAATCGGCTTTTTTTAAGGGTGTATCTCAGCATTGCGCTGCTCCTGCTCATCGCGGCTTTGGCCGTGTTCTTCATCTTGGGCCGGGCCTTCCGCGTGGGTGGCGAACAACGCCTGGAGTCGCGCATGTCGCCCATGATGGCCCATGCCCGGGGACGGCTTTTTCACGCGGGTGACGATCATCAAAAGCGCCAGAAAATCCTGGAAAGGCTGAATCGGGAGCGTCCCTTGCCCCTGCAACTCAAACCCATTGCCGAACTCTCCATCAGCCCGGAGCACCGGGAGCGGTTGCTCGCCGGGGACACCCTACTGGTCAAAAAAGGGCGCGACCACTACCTGATGGCCGCCTACGACGAGCATGAGGCCCTGGTCTCCGAACCATTTCGGCCTCGTACACCGCGGCCGATCCGCGCGAGAAACACATTTCTCGCCATCCTATTGGCGATCCTACTGCTGATCGGGCCCGCCATTTACCTGTTGCTGCGTCCATTTGAAAGGCGGATCCTCGCCTTGGCCGACGTGGCCAAGCGTCTTGGCGAGGGGGATCTCAAAAGTAGGGTCCACTTGGGTGGCGGGGACGCGCTCGATGCCCTGGGCAAGAGTTTTAACGGCATGGCCGGCCGCATCGAGCAATTGGTCGACAGCCAAAAAGAGCTGTTGCGCGCGGTTTCCCATGAGCTGCGCACGCCCCTCGCGCGCCTGTTTTTTGCCGTGGACGACGCGCGGCTCGCGGAAACCGAGGCGGAAAAGAACCGTCACCTGCAACGAATCGAACATTCCCTGGTTGAAATGAACGAGTTGGTGGAGGAACTGCTGACCCTCGTTCGCGAGGATCGCGAGGGCCCCTCGCGGGAAAAGCAGCAATTCGCCGTGGGCGCCATTTGTGAGGAGGCAGGGGAGTTGGTGCGCGATCTGCGCAAGGATTTGACCCTGGAAATTCAAGGCCGGGAGGCGAGCGTTTACGCGGCGCCGCGCTACTTCCGCAGGGCTGTCTTCAATCTGGTCCAGAATGCGGTAAGACATGCCCGCTCCAAGGTTGGGCTCTCCTTCGCATGGGGTGAAACAGGCGTAACCGTAACCGTCGATGACGATGGCCCCGGCATTCCCAGCCGTTACCGCAACCGAGTTTTCGAGCCCTTCTTCCGCATGGATGCGAGCCGGGGTTCGGACTCGGGCGGCAGCGGTCTTGGCCTGGCGATAGTTCGCCGCATTATGACCGCCCATGGCGGAGAGGCGCGCGTAGAGGATAGCCCGCATGGAGGCGCCCGATTGGTTCTCTTCTTTCCAGCGGAACAACCAACGAATTAAAACCCCCGGCTAGAGCCGGCTTCGAGGAGGAAACAATATGATGATTTGGATGAGCCTTTTATGGGTGGGAACCACAACCGGCGCGCCCGTCACTTTTGCTCAAAAAACTCTGCTAGAACCCCTGCCCGAGGAGAGCGATCACTTCTTGGAACGGCCGGTGGCCTTCGATATAGATGATCAGGGTTCCTATTTCGCCGTCGATGCCGATGCGAAGGTGGTTTATTGCTGGGATCAAAACGGCGCCTTTCTACGCGTCATCGGCAAACCCGGACAAGGCCCCGGTGAATTTGTATTTTCCGGTAGGGGTCAAGGCGTGGGTTACATTTCGGTGTTGGGAGAAAAGCTCTACGTTTACGACGGCGCCAAACGGGAGGTTCTGGTTTTTGACCGGGCCGGCGCCTACCAGTCCTCCGTTCGTATCGGGCTATCCCGTGGGCGCGCCTCCAACTTCAGCGCGACGGCGGATGGCCGCTTCCTGCTCCATCGCAGGGTGCGCAAGGATGAGGGTCTCTTTTCCGAGATCCAATTGTTCAACGCCTCCGGCGAGCCGCGGAAAATGTTGAAATCCGCACCCGATACCAGTTTCCGGCCGCGAGGGGGCCGGGGCGGTGGGCGGAGTTTCGCCATCAAGGCCTTCAATCCTACGTTGGTGTCCGATTTCAATGCCGCCACGGGTCAATTGCTGATTGGCAATGGCGGCGAACCTTTTTTCGAGGTTCTGGACCTGGAGGGAAATCGTCGTGTGATCGAGACGGGCTTGAAACGGGAGGAGGTAAGCGCGGAAGACAAACAGGAATTTCAAACCCGTTTTCAAAACGTCGGTCGGGGGCGCCTGGAGATCAGTTACCCTGACAAAAAACCATACTTCGACAAACTATTATCGCTTGGCGAGAACGGCTACCTGGCCTATATCCAGTCGCCCTTTCACGGCAGATTGTCCGGGGTGCTGCTGGACGCCAAGGGCAACCAGCGGGGCCGTTTCCGCATGGTTTGCGGGCAGGACGGCGGGTTGTTCGCGGCCCGGGGCCGGCTTCTGCGCGTGATGGTCAATGATGATGGCGATTTCGAACTCGCGGAGTTGGTTCTCAATTAGCGTCAACTCAAAATGCCGGCGGGAAACGAACCACCAAATATAGCGCGACCGCAAAATCAAAAACCGCGCATACCGGGGGAAACCAGCGCACCGTTCGGGTGGGGACCCAGCGTGGATGGTGGAAAAGATCCCAAATCCCATGGATCGCGTAGCCTAGCGCAATCCAAAAAGGGGAATGCCAAAGACCCAACCAGGAACAAACAAATACCGGCACG
>JBGTRP010000067.1:0-15241 GCA_041940685.1 Acanthopleuribacteraceae bacterium | reverse complement strand
GTCGATGGCCAAGCCGATCGCGCCCACGGGAATGCCGGAGATGTCTTCCTTCCGAATGAATACCCGATCCACGCCATCAGGGAAAAGCAACCGCGCCCGCTCCACCCGGTCGCGCACCTCGCGGTAGGCCACATCCATGTCGGTTCCCTGCTTGAAGCGCAGGTACACGAAGCTCTGACCGGTTCGGGAATAGGAGTTCATGCCGTCCAGACCCCGCACCGTGCTGAGCTCTTCCTCCAGCGGCAGGGTAAGCTTGTCCAACACCTCGCGGGTGGGCGAATCGGTCCAGGGAACCACGACCTGGAGCGACTGCGACACGTAACCCCTGGGAAAAAGCTCCAGGGGAATGCCAAGGGCCGCCACCACGCCCACCACCAGGATGGACATGAACAACACCAAAACCGTGATCCTGCGCTCCAAAGAGAATCGGGTCAAAGCGCTGATCCTGGAGTTTTTATCATAGGTCACGCGGGCACCTCCCTCTCGGTGACGACCTCATCCTCGGCGCTGGCCGGCCGTTCCTTGAACAGCTTTTGCACCAGCACATTGATAAGGTAATAAATAGTGGGTATCACCACCAGGGTCAAGGCGGTGGACGAAATCAGGCCGAAAATTACCGCGATCGCCATGGGTGTGCGAATCTCCGCGCCATCTCCTAACCCGAAGGCCATGGGCAGCAGACCCAAAACCGTGGTGGCCGTGGTCATCAAAATCGGACGCAGGCGCACCTCGCCAGCGGTGACGATGGCCTCCCGCATCTCCAGGCCTCGCCGGCGCAGGGTGTTGATGTAGTCCACCATGACGATGGCGTTGTTGACCACGATCCCGGCCAGCATGATCATGCCCAGGAAAACCACGATGGAGAGGTTGATCCCCAGAAAATAAAGCCCCAGAACCGTGCCGAGGAAAGCCAGGGGAATGGTGAACATGATGATGAAGGGGTGGATCAAGGACTCGAATTGAGCGGCCATAATCACGTATACCAGAAACAGGCTCAGGGCCAGCGCGAAGAACAGGCTAGCCCTGCTTCGCTCCCATTCCAGGTTCTGACCGGTTACGTAAAAATTCATGTCCACCGGCCAATCGATCTGGCGGGCCAACTCGGTCTCGATGCGCTTGGCCGCGGCGCCGAGGGAGCCGGACGCGATATTGGCGTTGATCAGGGCCACCCGTTGGCCGTCGATGCGACGAACCTCGCTGGGCCCCTCGCCAATGCTCAAATCGGCGATCGCGCTCAGGGGGATGGGATGCTCGCCACCCGGGTTGATCATCAGGCGGCCGATGTCCTCCAGGCGTTCGCGGTTGGCGTCCTCCAGGCGCACCAAAATCGGCACCCGCCGATCCTTCATGTTGAAACGGGTGGCCTCGTTACCCTTCACCATATCGCGCACCTGCCGCGCTACCTGGCCGATATTGAGATTGAACTGCGTGATCTGGTTGCGGTCGTAGACTACCTCCACCTCGGGGGCGCCGCTCTTGAGCGTCGGCTCCACGTCCGCGAGCTCCGGCAGGGACGCCAGAATCGATGTGGCCCTGTCAGACATCTGCTTCAAGGCCCTCAAATCATCGCCCTGGATTTCGACCTCGATCGGGGTCTTGGCGCTGAACAAAACCGGACGGACCACCCGCACCGCCACATCCGGAATATCATCAAAATGGGTCCGCAAGCGGCCGATCACTCGCGCTTCGGTTTTGGCCTGATCCTTGTTGGGCTCCAATAAAACCTTAAAGCGCGCGGTATGTTCGCCTTCATCGGAACGCCGTGAGTTGGTGACATCATAACCGAAGGTTACCAACAGGGTATGGATATCCTGGCGGTCCGCCAATATGGACTCCTCCACGCGGGAAAGAACTTCCTCGGTTTCTTCCAACGGGGTGCCTACAGGCAGGCGCACCTCAAAGGTAAATTCACCCTGATGAACCTCCGGCAACAGTTCATTTTCCAGTTGAGAGCCCACGAACCAGGTGGCCCACCCACAAAGCAGCACCAGGAGAACGATGATGGATGGGCTGGCCAGCGACATTCGGATCAGGCCCGGATAAACCGATCTCAGGCCGTTTAGGAGAATGTCGGTCAACTTGAGAGGTAACCAGGTAACCACTTTCCAAATTATGGCCAACACGGGCGCCAATACACGCAACACCAGGGAAAGTACGAGGAAATACAACCCCAACAAAATCTTTCCGAGGCACTCCAGCAATAGCCAAATCAGGAGGCGGATCAAAAAATAGGGGAAAAATAAAATGATGGGCCAAAGGGGCCGCCGCCGCCAAAGGCCGGCAAAGTTTTTCAACGACTGGAAAGTCAACCAACCATAGTTTTCCAGGCCCCGCATGGCGAGCATCTCGCGGCTGGCCAACATAGGAATAAAAAAGACGGCCACCACGAAGGAGGCCAGCAGGGAAATCACCACGGCGAGACCCAGATCGCCGAAGGCCTGACCCGCGATACCCTCCACGAACACCATGGGAAAGAATACGGCGATCGATGTGAGCGTGGAGGCAAACACCGCGCCGCGCACCTCAACCGTGCCACGCACGGCCGCGGCCTTGACGCTGTCGCCCTCTTCCTGACAGCGGAAAATGGATTCCAGCACCACGATCGAGGAATCCACCAGCATGCCCACGCCCAAGGCCAATCCGCCCAACGACATGATGTTGAGGGAAACGCCCAACAGATTGAGCGGGGCAAATGTAATCAAAAGCGACATGGGTATGCTGAACCCGATGATCGCGGTTGTCTTGAAATTCCGCAAGAACAGAAACAGGATAAGGATGGCCAGCGCGCCGCCGATAAGCGCGGTATTGCGAACCTCGTTGATACTGTTCTCAATAAAGGTGGAGCGGTCGGCGACCACCTTGAGCACGGCGCCTTCCTCCTTGAAGATTTGCGCCGCAAGACCCTGGGAACGCTCGGCTTTAGAACCAGCCTGCTGTTCGTTTTTATCCGCATCCGCGGCTGGAGCCTTGCCGATGCGCGCGGTAACCCGATCGGCCAGGTCGACCATGTTGGCGTCGGCTTCCTTATAAATATCGATTTGCACGCTTTCGTTGCCGTCGGTGTTGGTGATGATCTCGCGTTCCCTGTGGGCCCGAAGCACGCGGCCCAGGTCTTTCACGCGAATGTTGCGGCCCTCGGTGCGCAGCACCACGGTTTCCTCGATCTGTTCCAGGTTCTCGAACTCGTTGAGTGTGCGCACCATGTACTCGGTGCGGCCTTCCTTGATGGTCCCGCCCGCCACGTTGATGTTCTCTTGAGCCACGCGGTCGATGACGTTCTGGATGGAGAGCCCGGTCTGGCGCAGCTTTTCCTCATCCAGCAATACGTGGATTTCCTCTTCCAAACCGCCGCGAACGCGCACCGCGGCCACGCCTTTCACGGGCTCGAGCGCGCGCTTGATCTGTAGCTCCGCGATGCGGCGCAACCTGCGCAGGCCGGCCTCGCCCTCGAAGCGCGATCCTTCCCCGGAAAAGCTGAGCTCCATAATGGGATCCAGCGAAGGATCGAAATGCAGAATCAGCGGACGTTCCGCCTCATCCGGCAGAAACACAAGATCCAACTTTTCCAGGGTGTTTTGGGTGGCTTCCGACATTTCGGTGCCCCAGATAAACTCCAGCACCACATCGCTCACGCCCGCGCGGCTGATGCTGCTGATGCGGTTGAGACCGCCGATTACGCCCAAGGCCTACTCGATGGGACGGCTGATATCGTTCTCGACCTCCTCGGGGGCCGCGCCCGGATATTCGGTCCGCACGGTGATGGTGGGATAGGAAAGCTCGGGCATGAGCGTGATGGGCAGCTTCTGGAAGGAAAATATCCCGAAAATCATGGAAGCCAGAAACACCATTAAAACCGCTACCGGGCGATCCGTGGTGAAGTTGGACTTGGGCAAGCTCAATTTCATTGGCCGGATACCTCGGCGGTGGTCGCCTGAACCCCGCCCTGCTCATCGGCTTGGTCCGCTTCCTTTTCCGCGGGCTCCGTTTCCCGTGGCGCCATGGGTTCGGGTTGTCCCAGAACGCGGACCGTGGCGCCGTTTTTCAAACCCGTTTGACCGGCAACCACGATGCGATCTCCTTCTTGGAATCCCTCTCCCGGCTCTACGAAATTCTTGTCCATAAGCACCGGTTGGAGTAAAAGCCGTTCTACCTTTTCTCCCTCTTGCAGGCGGAACACAAAAACCTGATCGCTATCGTAAACCAGGGCCCGTTTGGGGATCAGCAAGGCGTTTTCATGGGTATCCAGAACCAGGGCCACTTCCACGAACATGCCCGGCCGCAATAGGCCGATTTCATCTACCTTGACGGTTACCTTTACGGTCCCGGTTTTGGCGTCCACCACCGGGGCGATACGATCCACGGTTCCCGGAAAGGTTCGGTTCCCAAGCGCTTGAGAGCTCAGACGCGCTTTTTGACCGATGGCGAGCCGGGATAGATTTTTCTCCGGCAGGTAGACACGGGCTACAAGAGAATCAAAATCCACGATATCGAACAAATGCTGGTTGACGTTGACTTGATCGCCCAAATTGACCAATCGCCGGGTGAGCGTGCCCTTGATGGGCGCGGTGATGCTGGTGTAGCCCAATTCCTGCTTTGCCTCGTCCAATTGCAATTGGGCCTGTTGCAGCTCATAGGAGGCGTCGTTGTATTCCTGAACCGTGATCAGCTCTTTTTCCACGAGGTCTTTTTTGCGTTTGTATTCTCGTTCGGCTTTTTCGAGCCGGGCTTGCGCCTTGGCCACCTGAATTTTCTGAGTGCTGTCTTCCAAACGCAGCAGGACCTGCCCCTTTTTTACCCTGTCGCCTTCCTCGACCAGAAGCTCGTCGGCCAGGTTGGTGGTGCGGGCATAAACCTGGACCATTTCCTCGGCCTCCAGGTTGGTAGAGGCCTGAATCACGGCCTCGATCGGACCGCGTTGGATGGCGGCGATCTCCACCGGGACCAGTTCCTCGGTTTTCTCCTTTTTCTCCGCCGATCCGGCCTCCGCATTCTTATCGGCATCCTTGCCCTCGCCTTTATTCCCACAACCAGTCGCAAACAGACCTAATAAAACCAAGAGCGTCGCCAAGACACAACGAGTTTTCATACCATCTCCGATCCATTGGAACATTTGAGTTTCAAACTTGATACACGCAATCGAATCCCCACCCATACCTACGAATGATAACAGAAGGCAGTTTAGGCATAATTTTAGGGTTTGGGTGTCCCCCTTCCCCATTACTGCCCTACTTTACATGGAAAACGGACCGCTAGGGCCTTATTCATGCGGTAGAAGTCGTTAGTCTCCCCAATTCCGCCCCGTTTTTGGCAATTGCATTTTCGAAAGGCGCTTGGTTAATATAGGCCGTTTTCAAAAGGAACATTCAATCGAAAAGATTTTAAAGTTGTGAAAATAGTTAGCTCTGGAGAGAAAGCATGCGCCTCATATTGATCCAACCCATCCCCACGCTCCGAGAGTGGGGGTTCGCCGTTCTGGTCCTGCTGCTTATGGCCGCGGCCTGGGTCAAAAGCGTTCACAATCGCCGCCTTTCATGACAAAGGAAGCCGGCCCCTCAACTCGTCAAAAGTTTCATGGGGAGAATCCGACGGTTCCCAATCAAAATCCTTCCAAGAAATAATATCGGCGTGGGAGGTGGTCTCGGGAATAGAATGTCGGCCAATCAGGCCGCGGTCCCGCTTGCCCAACGGCCCGTGGCGCGGCGGGCGCCGCCCAGCAAAGAGCCTTGGCGATTTATGTTAAAATGAAACTCTTTCTTCAAACCTTTGTCACCATCGGGAAACGAGCTCAACCAATTGATTTCCAAACCCGTACTGTAGTGAGGAGAGGCGGCCGCTGTCGGCCGGACGGGCGCGAGGCCCACCGGTCGGAATCGGGCGGAGGTATTATTGGCAAAAAAGAAGAAATCCTGTTTGGGCCATTTATTCCGAGGATGCGGATGTCTGCTCCTTTTGGTCCTGCTCTTGGCCGTGGGCGTTGGGGTATTTACCCTGTTCAATCAACCCAAACCGCCGGAGTTCGACATCGCCGTTCGCCAGGATAGCTTGCCGTCGGAAAGCGGACAGGACGAACAGGAGAGCGGGATCGCGGGCGTTTCGCCTTTGCCGATTCGCGTGACGCTGGATATGCGAATGGCGGATCTTGAAATTGTGACCGACGCGCCGCCGGGCCAATTCAAGGTGAACGGCCGCTATGATCGGGCCAATTTTGACTTGGACACCAACCTCTCGCGGCGCGGAAAAGGCTGGGTTTACCGCGTGGATTTCAAATCCAGGCAACGCCTTTTCACCCATATTGACGCACAAGATGCCCCCAACCATTTGACGCTTCACCTACCCCACACGACCCCGCTCGATCTGGACATGGATCTCGGCCTCACCAAGTCCGATATCGACCTCTCCGGAGCGTCGCTCGCGGGACTGAAGGTCAAATTCAACCTGGGAAAGCTCGTCCTGCGCATGAACGACGCCAATCCCATTCCTCTCGCGGAATTTGAAATCGACGCATCCATGGCCAACCTGGAAATTCTGGACATCCAACACTTCGGCTTTACAGGCGGCAAGCTGAAGATGACCATGGGCGAAGCCCGGGTCTACAACAGCGGTCCGCTGGCCCAAGACACGAATATCGGCTTTGCCGTCAACATGGCTCAACTCTACTTGCAAATTCCCGAGGACACGAGGCTTTCGGTACACGAGGAGAGTGTGATGGGTGGCTACGAGGGCCCGCGCCAGCTTTCCACCTCGGCGGACGCGCCTCTCCTCGACCTGCGCGGCCGGGTGACCATGGGCAGCGTCGAAGTGGAGACCGCGACAACCAAACCCTCGGCCGCGCTCGTGCTCAAGGGAATTATCCTCAAACAGGATGTGGCCGCCGCAATTGCCCGCTACCACGAGTTCAAAACGCTCTACCCGGATCGATTCCACTTTCACCCCGGCGGCCTGCAAAGCCTGGCCAGCTTCCTGCTGGAGGGTGAGCGCGAAGCGGACGCCCGGGCGATCCTCGCGCTGAGCATTCGGGAATTTCCCACGGCCGCGGAAAGCTACCTCATGTTGGCGGATATCGACGCACGCGCCGGCAACTTTCAAGCCGCGGTTCAGAGCCTGGAAGAGGGCCTGCGCCGGATTCCCGACAGCCTCGCTATCCAAAACCGATTGGAACGATTGAAAAGGGAACGAGACCAGCCTTGAGATTTGAGGGGTCCATGCGGGAAACGGTCATGATCGGGGTGATGGGCGCGGGAGAGAAAGCCACGAGACGCGACCGGGAGGCTGCCCGACGGCTGGGCCGTTTCATTGCCTCACGCGGCTGGGTATTGCTCGGTGGAGGCCGCAACCTAGGCGTGATGGAAGCCTCCTGCCGTGGTGCGCGCGAATGCAAAGGCCTGACGGTTGGCATTTTACCGGGAGATTCCCGAAAAGACTGTAGCGAGGCGGTGTTACTGCCCATCGTCACCGATATGGGGAACGCGCGCAACAATATCAATGTGCTTTCCAGCGATATCGTCGTCGCCATCGCCTTCAACCTGGGCGCGGGAACCCTTTCGGAGGCGGCATTGGCCCTCAAAGCCGGCAAGCCGCTGGTGCTGCTGACGGATGACAAGGCCACAACTGACTTTTTCGGTCGGTTCTCCTCGCCAGAATTCCACATGGTGGACCGGATCGCCGATGCCGAAAAGCTATTGGTTCGACTGGTGGCACAGCATTTTCCAAACGCTGCCGCCGTGAAATTACAAGAAGCTAAAGAAACTCCTTAATGGCTTCCCTCGATTCCTTTTTTCAAACCGTATCCTGCAATCAACTTACCCATATGAGGATCGATGCCCTTTAAAAAATTTTTACGGCACGCGGCACCCAACGGAGGCCGATCGTCCAACGGCCGGGGTTCAGGCTGGAACGGGTATCCGGCGCGTCCCATTCCCAAAATTGCCCGTAGCGCGCGATCAACGAGGTGGTGCGGTTGAGGTTGTAGGCGCCCTCGAGAACCAGAGAGACCCCGGAGGCGTCCTCATCACGGGAGCCCAAATCGAAACGCCCGGGCCCTCCGCCCACGGATACCCGCATACGAGGGGCCCATCGAACCACCGTTTTCATAAAATTCATATAAAGCAGGCGAACATCTCCAACCAGCGATTCCGATTGTCTCGAATTATCGCCGGATAGAACGACCGGTCTGTCGAACCGCGCGACAGCGGTGCCCACATCAAAAAACCAGACTTGCCGCTCCTGGCGAAATCGCATCAGCACCAGCGCCGCATCGAAACCTGGTTTGAAATCAGACAAATCACCGGTAGAACCATGGTAACCAAGGGACCCACCCCAAACCCAATCGCGTTGGGAGCCGATTTGCCCCCAGGCGAACAGCGAACCCACGAGGGGTGTAATCCAAATCCAAATGAACCGCCTCAAGCAAGAGCCTCCTGTCAAAAAAATGAACCAGGGGTAAATCAGTAAGGATCGGGATATTCTAACACCACCATGCTCAAGGCGGATGGGGCGAGATCCACAACGCCTCAGGGAAAGGAGTGGTCAAGAATCTCCGCACCACAAGCAGGATGCGACGGGGGCGGCCAGCCCGGCCATCCCAGTAAAACCGAAAATAGGTTGCCGGCATTTCAGGGGAGACGGCTCCAGATGTCTATTCCAATGAGAAAAACCTCGTTCTGCCGCCTGAACTTCAGTCTCAGGAACCCTCCTGGCTTGTGTTTCGAATTACCGCATATCCGGAAAGAATTGGATCGCCAAGGCGGGAAGGACTCCTAGAAGAATGCGCGAAATTATTCTCAACGGGGCCGGAAACATAGTAAAATAGGTGGAAACCGCCTCTACTGCTAATAAATCCAGTTATTTAGATTTGATTTTTGTTCCCCCGCGAAACATCACGCGTTTCGATCCTCAATCAACTCCAAGGAAAACACAGGGCGAATCCATGCTCAGATCCCCAACTTCCCTACCCGCCGACTTCACCCCCGCCCCCATTCCGGATGGAACGGCTTATCGGGGAATGCCAGCGGCGGCCCGGGCGCTTTCCTGGGGTTTCCTGGCATGGGTCGTGATCGCGGGGTTGACGGCCACTGCCCAGAGGGACCGCCTCCGCTTTCGCCGCATCTCCACGGAGCATGGGCTCTCTCATGTTTCGGTGACCTGCATGCTTCAGGACCGCCAGGGTTTTCTGTGGCTGGGCACCGAGGACGGACTCAACCGCTACGACGGGTACGATTTTCAAGTCTTCAAACACGACCCCAACAATCCCAACAGCCTCTCGGACAACTTTCTGCGCACGATTTTCGAGGACAGCGAGGGCAATCTTTGGATGGGAACCCTCAATGGCGGTCTGAACCGCTTCGACCCGACCAATGTGCGTTTTGACGTGTTTCGACATGAGCTAGACAACCCCAACAGCCTGAGCAGTGATCTGGTTCTCAGCATTACCGAGGGCGAACCGGGGATCCTATGGATCGGAACCGCAAACGGTCTGAACCGTTATGTAATTAAAACCCAAACCTTTACCCATTTCCCGCATCAGCCCGAAGACCCGGCCACGCTCGCCAATTTCGCAGTAAAAAGCCTGCTTTGGGATGAAGAGCGGCTTTGGGTGGGAACATTCGGCGACGGCCTGAAACGCTTTGATCCGGCAACGGGTCTGTTTACCAGTTACCGCCATGATCCTGAAATGCCTAACAGCCTGAGCCATGGACAGGTGACCCAAATCATGCGGGATAAAGCGGACCGGCTTTGGGTCAGCACCAATGGCGGCGGCATGAACCGCTGGAACCCCTCGGACGAGAGCTTTACCTCCTACCGCTACGCGGCGCAAGAGGATCAAGGCAAGCGCCATGCCCATATCCGTGGGATGTGTCTGGATTACGAGGGCTATCTCTGGCTGGCTACCGATGGCGCCGGACTCCACCGCTTCGACCCAAGCACGGGTGACTTCACCGCCTACCGCTATGATCGCCAGGATCCGCGGAGCCTGAGTTACGACGATGTTACCGTGGTATTCCAGGACAGCAGCGGCGTGATTTGGGCTGGCGCCTGGAACCACGGTCTCAACAAACTCGACCCATCCTCCCGCCATTTCACCCAGTATATCTACCATCCCAATAACCCCCGAAGCCTGAGCCATGATGATGTCCAGCACATCTACCAGGACAGGCAAGGCATCCACTGGGTGGGCACCAGTAAGGGCGGGTTAAACCGTTTTGATATGAAAACCGAAACCTTCACCGCCTACCGCAAAGACCCGAAACAGCCAGGCTCCATCAGTGATGATGATGTTCAGACCATTTTGGAAACCCGTGACGAAGCACTCTGGGTGGGAACCTTTGAGGGCGGACTCAACCGCTTCGACCGCGAACTTCAAACCTTTGAGACGTTTCGCCAAAACGGAGAGCCGGGAAGCCTGAGCGACGACAACGTACAGGCCTTGTTGGAAGATCAGGCCGGCGACCTCTGGGTAGGAACCAGCAATGGCCTCAATCGCCTCGACGAACAAGGGCGAAGTTTTGTGAGCTACCAGACCAGGCCCGAGGATCCCGACAGCATCGGTAACAGCGACATCCGCTGCCTGCGGGAAAGTGTGGCGGGGCATCTTTGGGTCGGCACGCGAGACGGTCTCTATTTTTTTGATCGAGCCGAAAATCGTTTCCATGCGATCCGGCACGACACCAACCGGCCCGGCTCCCTCAGCCATAATTTTGTGACCGTGATCTTCGAAGACCGTTCGGGCACGCTGTGGATCGGGACCTATGGCGGTCTCAATAAAATGATCGACGATGACCCCCGCAATCCGGTCTTCAAGCTCTACTCCAGCAAACAGGGTTTCGCCTCGGATACGATCGGCGGTATTTTGGAGGATAGCGACGGCGCACTGTGGATCAGCACCGCACAAGGACTGACCAAATTTGACCCGCGCGAGGAGACCTTTCGCAACTTCGATTCGGGACACGGCGTCCAGGGCGCGTACCGCATACGCTCTTATTTCAAGGATCGGGACGGGGCCATGATGTTCGGCGGAAGCGAGGGGTTGACCGTCTTCCACCCGGAACAAATCAAAAAGGACCCGCATGCGCCTAGAATCGCCATCACCGACTTCCGCATTTTCAACAAGCCGGTATTGCCGCGCCACCTGGATCCCACCTCTCCCCTTCACACCTACATCAACCACACCCAAAGCCTGGCGCTCTCATACAAAGACTCGGTCTTCTCCTTCGAGTTCGCGGCGCTGCATTTTGCCTATCCCGAAAAAAATCAATACGCCTACAAGCTGGAAAATTTCAATTCCGACTGGATCGTCACCGATGCATCCAAACGCTTCGCCACCTTTACCAACCTGGACGCGGGCCAGTACCTGTTGCGGGTGAAGGGAAGCAACAAGGACGGCGCGTGGAACGAGGAAGGCGCCTCCATTCGCATCCGCATTCATCCGCCCCCCTGGAAAACCTGGTGGGCCTATTGCCTGTACGCGCTCACCTTGGTGGCCATTGTATTGGCCTATATACAATCCCAACGGCGGAAACTGGCCTATGAACGCTCGGTGGTGCAGCGCCTCAAGCAGGTGGATAAATTCAAGGACGAATTCCTCGCCAATACCTCTCATGAGCTGCGCACCCCACTCAACGGCATTATCGGCATTGCCGAATCCCTGATCGATGGGGCGACCGGCGCCCTGCCCCAAAAAAGCGTTCACAATTTGTCCATGATCGTTTCCAGCGGGAAACGGCTGAGCAATCTGGTCAACGACATCCTGGACTTCTCCAAGCTGGCCAGCAAGCGTTTGGACCTGCGGCGCAATGCCGTGGACCTGCGGGCGCTGACCGACGTGGTGCTGACGCTATCCAAACCATTGATCGGCAGCAAAGACCTGCGCTTGGTCAACGCCATCGACAATGACATTCCTCCCGCGGATGGCGATGAGGACCGGCTCCAACAAGTCATGCACAACCTGGTCGGCAACGCCATTAAGTTCACTCAAACGGGCAAGGTCACGGTTTCCGCGCGAAGACGGGACCCGATGCTGGAGATCTGCGTGGAGGACACGGGCGTCGGCATTGCCGAGGATAAATACGAACGGATCTTCAAGTCGTTTGAACAGGCGGATGGCTCCACCGCACGCTCCTATGGCGGGACGGGGCTCGGTTTGGCCATTTCCAAACAGTTGGTGGAGCTACACGGCGGTACGATTTGGGTGGAATCCACCGAGGGGAAGGGCTCCCGATTCCTGTTCACTCTACCTCTTTCACGAGAGCCCCTGACAGAGCCTCCGATGTCGGTAAGCCTGGTAAACCAAATGAAGGGCATTGAGCCCAAGCTATACGATCCAGATCCGGACCCGGGGGAAGCCCCCAACACCTTCGCCGTCTCCTCCACCAACGCCGACTTCCGCATCCTCATCGTGGATGACGAACCCGTCAACCGCCAGGTATTGGTCAACCATCTTTCCCTCCAAAATTACGCCATTCGCGAGGCTTCCAGCGGACCCGAGGCCCTCAAGGAGATCGCCAGCGACCGTTTCGATTTGGTCCTGCTGGATATCATGATGCCCAGAATGTCGGGTTACGAGGTCTGCCAACGCTTGCGCGCGGATTACCCGGTCCAGGAATTGCCCATCATTTTCCTGACCGCAAAGAATCAGGTGGACGACCTGGTGAGCGGCTTTTCCGCGGGCGCCAATGACTATCTCACCAAACCCATCTCCAAAAACGAGTTGCTCTCCAGGGTGAAGACCCATCTACAACTTCTGGATATCAACCGCAACCTGGAGGCCATGGTCGCCGAGCGAACCCTCAGCCTTAAACAACGCAATGACGAGTTGGAAACCCTCGATGAAATCGTGAAGACCATCAACCGGGAAATCGAGCTCAAAAGGGTGCTCCACACCCTGCTGACCCAGGGCCTCAAACTCTTTCCAAGGGCGGAGAAGGGGGCATTCCTCTTGTGGGACGATCGCCAACATCAGTTCAGGTTTCACGCTCTGGCCGGCTACGAGTCGCTGGATTTTGGCGAGTTGACCTTTTCCCGTGAGGAATTGGAGAGCCGCTATATCGAGAATACCGAACAAATTGAGACGGGCGTCTACCTGCTGCGCAAGCTGAATCAGCGCAAGGCCAACGATAAGATGCGGCGCCTTCCCACCCCCAAATCCCTGCTCTCCATGGCCGTCACCCTGGAGGGTCAAATTCAGGGTTTTCTGGTTTTGGACAATTTCAGCACCGACGACGCCTTCGACGACTCCGATCTACGCAAGCTGGACCGCTTCCGCGAACACGCGGTTTCCGCGGTAATCAAAGCCCGCATCCTTCAGGAACTCCAACTGAAGAACGAGGAGATCATCAAAACCCGCGATCAACTGGTCATGCAGGAAAAGCTCGCCTCTCTGGGAACCCTCACCGCGGGCATCGCCCATGAGATCAAAAACCCACTGAATTTCATCAACAACTTCTCCTGGCTTTCCATTGAACGCTTCCGCGAGTTGCGCATCGAGGTGGAGCGGTATCGGGAAAACCTCGAAAAGAGGGGCTTCGAAAGCATCGATGAAATCCTCACGGACCTGGAGCAAAATGCCGGCATCATTCAAGAACATGGCGAAAGGGCCAATCAAATTGTGCAGTCCATGATGGCTTTGGTCCAGGGCCGGGTTGGAAAGCCACGGAAGACCGATATCAATCGGATGGTGGAAAAGGATGTGAAGCTGGCCTATCACGGTCGCAAGGCCAAGGACCAACCCATCAAAATCGGGATAAACCTGGACCTGAATCCGGGTGTAGGCAGCCTGGACGTGGTGCCCCAAAACCTGAGCAGGGTGATTATCAACTTGGTCAATAACGCCATTGACGCCGTGCTTGAAAAACAAAAAACCGCGCCCGATGATTTTCAACCCCTGCTTCGAATTCGTACGCATCGGAGCGCGGATCATGTGGCCATCTCAATCAAGGATAATGGGCCCGGCATCGACCAAGCGCATCGCGACAATATCTTTAATCCCTTTTTCACCACCAAATCTACCGGCGGCTCCAATATTGGTCTGGGTCTTTCCATCAGCTACGATATCGTCGTTCAGGAGCACCGAGGGCAGCTCAAGGTGGATTCCATGCCCGGTTCTTTCACCGAATTCACCATCCTGCTCCCCATTGAACAGGCCTAAACCATGCGGGGGCGGCTCGATTCAGCGAGTTTCCGCTTGCTCACTCTCTGCCGCGCGGGCTTTGGACAAACCGAGGATTTGTCTCAGGATATCCGCCTGCACGCGCGCATTTTGGGGTTCCAAAAGTTCGGAATGCGTACCCGCGCCGCGATAGCAGTGAAATAGACCTCGCGTGGACCGCTCCCAATGGGTCGCTGCCAGGGAGAAACGGTCCCGCGCGGCAATGAGGCGGATATTTCCATTTAACACGCCATCGTTGCGCCACTTCCGCCAATGATCGCCGTAATCGCGAATCGTTGCAAGCACGCGATCCCGTTCCTTGGGGGTGGCTTGGAGGACATGGTCCAAGCGCTCCAATTTTTCGCCCGCATCATCCTTTTTTAGAATGCTATCCGCGGATTGGGGCGGGTCGCCAGGCTGGTAGGCGTCCAATAGAATGACCTCCTCTACAAGGCGGCCCCTGCTTTCCAACAAACCAGCTACCTCGAAAGCCAAATTCCCGCCCGCGGAATACCCCATCAATAGAAAACCTCCCTCGGGAAGTAACGACTCCAATAGATCCGCGTAACGGGGAACGGGGTCGCCGCCGCGCGCAAAGTGGATGCCGTAAAAAGCGAGCTCGGGCATATAGCCGGCTAAATTTGCGTAACCCAGGGAAAACCCGAACCAGGGTGGGAAGCAAAATATGGGGCGTTCCCCGTGGGAGTTGAACAGGGTATAGGTCGTTGGTTGGCCGGGTAGATCCTGGCCTTTGCGCGCGAGCTCGGCGGCAAAAGCCCTCACCGTGGGCGCTTCAAAGATTTGGGTAAGTGGGATTTCCACGTCCAACTCCGTCATGATCCTTACGGCCAGTTCCACGGCGCTCAGGGAATGTCCGCCATGCTCAAAGAAAGGATCGTCAATTCCCAAACTTTCCTGTTGCAGGACCTCCTGCCACAGGTCGAGCAGGCGGCGCTCTAACGAGTTTCGGGGAGATCGCGGTGGGTTGGCGTTGGAATCACGGGCAAGGCCACCGGCATCCGGCAACGCGGAAAGGTCGATCTTGCCATTGACGGCCAAGGGAAAGGCTGAAAGACGCGCCAAGTAGGCAGGAATCATGTA
>JBGTRP010000066.1:0-15245 GCA_041940685.1 Acanthopleuribacteraceae bacterium | reverse complement strand
CCCAACTTTTTACAAGCGGTTGACAGCGGCTTTTTGAGCCCGGAATAGGGTTTGCCCGTCGCCGGGTTCGGGAACATGAATTCGTTTTCCTGTTCCCAATAGGGCGCGAGCTTTCGCAGTTCCTCGGCCAGGGTTTCCGGCATGGGGATTCGCAGGATGCCCTGCTTGTTCTTCGTCGAGCGGTATTCGAGGATGGTGCCCGCCGCGATGAGTCCGCGAATCGAATGCCGTTTCATGGTGGCGAGGTCCTGCCAGCGCATGGCGGTGTAGTAGGCCGTCAAGAGCAGCGCCCGGTGGGGTTTCGGCGGTTTGGGCATCAACCCCAGGATTTGAGTGAAAATTTGGAAGTCGATTTTCAGTTCCCGCCGGTTGTTCACGGGGTACAGCTCAATATCGGGAATGTAGTGGACGAGCCGCATCTTCGCGGTGCTGATGCTGGAAGGCGGCTGCAACCTCTTCGCCCTCTCCAAGATGATGGGCCATTCCGACATCAAAACCACCACGATCTACCTATCCGCCACCACCGCCCACCTCCAAGAACAAATCGGCAAGCATCCGTTGGCTGGATAGGGGACGCAATTCTTCAAGAAGTGGCGTACAAGAAAGAACAAGTCTGGTCCGGACGATGCTCAAGTATCCCAGGGATTCATGACATGAATACCTGAGTCGGTAAAGGGTGCGGTGTCCCTTGTTGCAACTGAGAAATCGTGGACCATTGCAATTGCGGCAATTTGAGCATCCGCTACCGATATGGAACGACCAACGGCCCGTGCGCGGCCAACAATCGAGGCGAAAGCAATTGCGGCCTCCTCGTCGAAAGGCAATATTCGTCCTGGAAACAACCGCTGAAGCAGTTCCTTTAACCTGGAACCCAAAGCCTCTTTGCGTTTACCTACCGGTAATATTTCGATTCCTGTCAAAAGCTCTGAAAGGCTTGTGGACGTGAGAAAAAGCGACTCGGCTACCTGTTGATCCAACCAAGACGCAACGGTGGGACTTGCTTTTGGCTTCATGGGCTCGGAAACTACATTTGTATCCAGGATAATCATTGAAAGTCGGCCGGCTCAACCGGTTCAGGATCACGTGTGCAGTCGAGCTCCAAATCACCGAGTTGCTGCCGGAATGTGGCCAACTCGGTCCCAATTTTCAAACGCGTGTCAGATCGAACCGCCTCCTCGAGAATCTCCCGAATTTCCGCTTCTGTACTGCGCCCATGTTGCGCCGCCCTCAGCTTGAGTGCGCGATGAGTTGCATCCGGTAAATTACGAACGGTAACAGCGGCCATTTGGATTGCCTCCCTAACTTCTTTAACAAAAAATGATAGCACATCCTTTAGGATGATATCGTCAGTGAAGGCGTTCAAAACAATCATTGTGGCAAAGCTGTGTATAAGGCCAGGAGTGATCCACATTTTGGAAGCCTATCTTCAACAACGGGAGCGCCTCAAGAGGGAAACGGCTTACTTTTTGCCAGCATGCGCACCCCACCCGGATATCGAATGGCGTCATCAACCGCCTCGTGGACAAACTGAGAAAGAAAAGCGGCATCCCCTTTTCCGCGCACAAGTTGCGCCACACCTTCGCGGTGCTGATGTTGGAAGGCGGCTGAAACCTCTTCGCCCTCTCCAAGATGATGGGCCATTCCGACATCAAAACCACCACGATCTACCTATCCGCAACCACCGCCCACCTCCAAGATCAAATCGGCAAGCATCTGTTGGCGGTTTTCATTTTGGATGGCTATCCTCAATACCAGATGAAGTCTACTGACCGAGATAGCTCAATAAGCTAGTCAGAAAAAATTTGGCACGTGATCCCTTTTTTCGTGATTTCCCGCAAATTTAGGGTAGGATGCCCATTAGGGCTCCTGAGAAAAGTATGCTGCGTTGAAATGAAATTAGTACGGTTGTCAAAATTTTCGGCTATGACTACTGTTTCGGAGTCATATCCCTTTGTTGAAGGGTCCGGTCTAGGCTAGTTTTTGGGAGAACCATTAGCTGAAAAATGGTTTCATCACCAAGGAGAAACAAATTGGGAAAACAGCTTTTGGTGCTTGGATGTTCTCAGACAAAGAGGGAGACCCCAGGTTTATTACCGGCAATTGATCGATATGATGGTTCCTCCTATCGGGTTTTGAGAAGCTTCCTTCGGCAATATGAGTGGCCAGCCAATCTTTCCGTTGCGATTTTATCCGCAAAATATGGGCTAGTTGGAGGATTTACCGGAATCGAAGATTACGATGAACGAATGACTCCCGCAAAGGCGCTGGAGTGGGCTCCGAAATGCGCAGACACCATAAAAGTCTGGGCAATGGACCACAGCAGTATGCATTTTTCTTTAGGAAAAGATTATTTGCCAGCGGTTACCCAAGGGATTCAAAACGTTCAGACTTTACAATCCGAAATTTTCAAGGGCCCTATTGGCATGAAGCTAAGTCAAATTAAAGGCTTTCTTTCAAAAACCGGTGCATCTGAAAGGCATAAGCCGATATTGCCAGAGCCAGGCTCCCAGAAGATTAGTTATTTTTTACCGGATTGGGACGACCTTTTGGACCCGCATTTCGATTTCGATAAGGACTCCTTTTCCGGAGCCACAAGAAGAGAGCGAGAAGACAAGCACTGCTGTGTACTGATGAAGCCGAAACGTATGTGCGATGGTGTGCTTGTGAGCCTTGCTCAACATGTTACATCCAAGGGACCTTTGCGGCGGATTTTGGGTACAGAGGCGAACTCATTGGCGCCTAGAAACCTTCGAAGCCTTTTTGGCCTTGAAGAGGATCAGTCACTTTTTGGCGATTGTGGCGCTTTTAGTTATGTCAACGAGACACACCCAGCCATTTCAGTAGAGCAGGCAGTTGCATTGTATGAGCTTCATGGATTTGACTATGGCGCATCCGTTGACCATATCCCAGTTCCCTTTATCACGAGAAATGGTGCCAAGAAAGTCTTGAAAAAAGGCGAAAGGATGGCCCGCATCGAAACAACCAAGAAAAATGCCGCTCACTTTATAGAGTTGGCGAAGGAACGAAAAGTCAGGTTTACGCCAGTAGGGACCATTCAGGCATTGTCGGCTTCTGGGTATGCTGAGATGGCCCATCACTACCATGAGTTAGGCTATCGGCACCTTGCTCTAGGTGGTTTGGTACCACTGACAGACAGAGTGGTGGAGGAAATCGTTACAGAGGTAATGCGTGCGGTTACCAAACTAAAACCCCGGCCATGGATACACTTGTTTGGAATATTTCGGCCTAAACTTCAGGCAAAATTCCGAGAGTTGAAGGTTGATAGTTTTGATAGCGCCTCTTATTTCCGAAAAGCCTGGCTGCGATCCGATCAAAATTACTTGGCTCCGAATGGGAAATGGTATGCGGCCTTGCGAGTACCCATGACTGCTGATGGAAGAACTCGTGTTCGTCTTGAAAAATCGGGACTTGATATCAAAAGTTTGGTAACTTTGGAAACAAAAGTGCTTAAACTTTTAAATCAATATGATCATGGAAAAATTGATCACAGGGAGATTCTAGAGGCTATCCTGGAATATGATTCACAACTTACCCGGTCTAGCGATGTTCGTTCATTGAGGGAGACATATGCGCGTACACTTCGTGATTGCCCTTGGCGGAGTTGTGACTGCCCCTTTTGCTTCAAGGCAGGAATCCATATGTTAATTTTTCGTGGGTCAAATCGAAACAAGCGTCGCGGGGCACATAACACATTAATGCTATACGGTAAATTATAATTTTTTTGATAAAAATGGAGTTAGTTCTTGAGTAATAATATATGCTTGAACACAAAAGGTTTTTTTGACATATTTAATTTTGTCATGAATCGAATTGGGCGAAAGGCTCTTCGTGAAGATAGCCCTCAGTACTCAGCAATTAATGTCAAAGAGGATGACAGGGTTTTACAAATATTAGCTGGCCCTGGTTCCGGAAAGACTGAAGTTCTTGTTTGGAGAGTGTTGTTTGAACTTTTCGTGAAAGGTGCAGTTCCGCAATCCTTATTGGTAACAACTTTCACCAATAAGGCTGCAATGGAACTTCAAGTAAGATTGGCAGAACGTGCAGACGATTTGATGAGTGCAGCAAGAGAAAAAGATATTACACTAAATGACCCTCATATTCATGATATTCGTGTTGGAACTATTCATAGTTTGTGTGATGAGCTAATGTCGGAGTATTTATTGTCATATTCTGAGAGCGGTATTCAACTGGTAGATGAAGCAGAAATTCTTGCTAGATTGATGAGAAATTATCGCTGGCTTTTGGGATATTCTTCACAACCAGAAAACCCTAGAAGGGTTAACAGACTTTTAAGTTCTGATCATCTTGTTAGCCTGTTCAAACCCCCTTGGGAAGGAGATACCTGGCCCAGAAGTAATATTTCTCGAGTACGATTCCTCATGGACCTTATTGCTCAACATACTGAGACTTGGATACCCAGATGTATGGAAGATCAAAAAAGAAATGGAGTCGAATTTGTAGCGAGCATTGAAGGCCTTACAGATGACCTAATTAAATTACAAAAGAAATGGGAAGATTACCTAATAGATCAAAAAATTTTAGATTTCTGCACGATACAAAAGCGGTTTACCGATAACCAGTGTGAATTGATGAATAAATTCAAGCATGTTTTTGTGGATGAATTTCAGGATAGTAACCCAATTCAATTTTTACTGCATACTAATTGGTTACAAAACAGCGGCTGCCTGTTAACAGTAGTTGGTGACGATGATCAATCTGTATACAGGTTTCGAGGGTCAGACCTAAGTTGCTTTTCTAGTATAGAGCCCTTTTGTGAAGATAGGAGAATAAAATATCGAAAAGAAAAACTTGTAATCAATTATCGGAGTAGTAAAAATATTATTGATTTTTGTCAAAATTTTAAAGAAAAAACCATTCTTGGTAAAGTTTCGATGCCTAAAACAATCACTAGTGAGGCTGCAAGCCAAGCCGGGAATCCAGTAAGGTTATTAACTGGATCCTGGGAAAACTTATGCAGAGCTGTTGCTGAAGAGGTGGAAGAACTAGGAATCATAAAGCCTTTATCTGATTTAAATAATGAGAAAAGTGTTGGCATCTTAATGTTTAGTACAAGTGAAAGGAGCCAAAAAAGAGGCAGTTTGCAGTCACCTGCCCTTGTGATGCGGCAATGTATCGAGGGTAAGAAAATTCGTGTATATAATCCAAGGTGCAAAACTGCTTCCGACCAAGATTCTCCTGTTGGGCAGTTACTTGGGTTAATTTCTTACCTAATCGATCCTGTTACTCGGGCTCCAGTCGGTAAAGGCGGCAGATCAGTAGAAGTATGGGCCTCAGTCAATGATGAAGCTAAGAAATGCCATTCGGTGACAAATCCTCCTCCATTTCGAATAATTGATGCCCATATAGCTTTCCAAAAGAAATTTCGAAAAGCGGGTGGTCGTAACCTAGAGGGAACGCCTCATTCACGTCAGTCGGTTTTGGATTATGTTGATAATATTAGAGAAAATCTTCTTGCTGCCAATAAAAGCAAACAAAAAGTTCGATTAACCTTATTTGGATTTGTGGCAAGATTGTTGGCACTACCGTTTTTTAGAGAATGTGGATTTAATAAAGAGTTATTTCGACAGGCTCTATTTACTCAACTGTTGGAATCAAATATTGCCCCCACTCGCCTTACAAGGAATTCTCTTGACCTTCCTTTAGAAGTACGTGAGGAAAATGGAAAATATGTTTGGGATAAACGTTATTGGCAATTGTTGAATGTATTTGGGTCTTATATTACCGACACTCGCCTTGATGATTTAGAAGTTGAATCTTTTGAGGAGAACGCTATCCCCCTTTACACTTTTCATCAAGCAAAAGGACTCGAGTTTGACCATGTATATATTGCTGGTATGGGAAGGGAACCGGATATCAATCCCGCATTAAGAGCAGAATTGTTCAGTGGTAAAGAGATAAACTATACAGTTACAGACGGCCAGTCAGAAACAAGAGATTTTTCGATTCTTAACCTTGCAGAGTCTGATAGAGAAAGGGAAAATTATGTTGCAATTACTCGGGCAAAAAAATTTTTAACATTACTTAACCCTAATGACAGAGATGACTTTTATATGAAGACTCATCCTGAAATCCCCTCGATTTTTGACGGCTCCCCCTCAAAAAAACACCCCAAAGTTCCCAAAGTTACTGTAAAGGAGTGGCCTCAATGAAAGAGGTACTGAAGATATCATATACGGGTGATTTGCTAGCTCATCGTCGTTGCCCTCGAGCCTGGGCATTCGAGAAATACGCCAGGTTTCAGCCCTACGAACAGTCCCAAGCTATGGAAGGCAGGCTTATTCATCATGCTATGGAATGGCTAACTGAAAAATTTGATAAGACTGCGGATGTACATGCGACAGAGGACGAACTTAAAAATCAACTTCATCATTACTATCGTGTTCTTTGGGCGCGTGGAATAAGGACTGCCTTTCAAAGTAGGGAAACAACCATTGAAAGAATAGTTAAAAACTTGTATCCTGATAACTCTATGCACCCAACTGTTAAAATCGCCATAGAAGGTGCCAAGCATACCGAGTATGAATTAAGGACAGTTAAAAAAATCATTCAAGCCGAATTTTTAGGAAAAAGTAAACTTCTTTTGACAGGAATTTTAGATTTGGTTCTACAGGCAAAAGCACCACTTAAGTATACTAATGTATGGGTTTGGAAAAATAAATTTGATTTGGTTGGCCAAGTGCAAAAAGTGGAAACTTGTGCCCAAGAAAACGATTTAGAAATTTGGGATTATAAAGGAACTCGTTCTGATACATTTTATAAAACAGATTATGTGATCCAATTGTTAACTTATGCAGGTCTTTATTATGAAAGGACCGGGTCCTTACCTGCTCGATGCGTGTTGTTTTTTATAAATGAAGAAGAAGCCAGCGAGCAGCTTGTTGCTATTCCGATAGACAAAGAAGTAGTTAAAGTGGCTGAAAATTGGACTATAGAGGAAGCAAGGTTTTTGCGTAAAACAATGAAAATTTTTGAAAAAAACCCATTAGACGTCAGCGGCGGTGGGTTTAATCTTAAAGACAAGCCAAAGGGAAGTCGAATAAATTCTGAATTAAAAAAACAATGTACTGCCTGTGGGCTAAGATTTGACTGCGAGGAATACAATTCCTATCTTGGCGATGGACATTCAGATGTAGACATGAGGAACGTGGGAAAAAATTAGGTTTTTTACCTTTGGATGAATTCCAGACTATTCCGTCGCACATAAAATTGAAAAACCGGAGCATCGGGAATTGGATTTGCCATCTCATCGTTCCCGGAGGGTACCACTTTCTTTTTCTGTTTTATGCTTTTTGAGGCGGTTTTGTGCGCCTTGCTCGTGGATTGGTGAAATCTTTGATGGTTTTCAAGTATCTGATTTTAATGGGATTGAGAGCCAAGCCCGGATTTGAATCCCGCGATTCGTAACCCGAAGGTCCCCAGTTCGACTCTGGGTTGCGGCACCATTTAACTTCTTTAAATCCAGCATATTAAAATTCTCATTTTTCGTTCAGGTCTCGTGGGTACAACAGGGGTACACCACAAGCTGGATGTACAACGACTTTTGCCAGGTTAGGGAAAGGCTTTTCGGATCGCCGACTTGTAGTCGGCAATCTGGCCCACGGTCATTTGAAGCTCCTTTTGGCCGAATCGGTCCAATCGCGGACGAATGCGCGGATGAACTTACGAAATGTCCTTCAATTTAGGCGGCTTCGATTTCATCGTTCATCAATTTGGTCCGCGCGGGGAAATGGCCTGGGCTTTCCGCGCATCTCGTTCTTGAGATTTTTTCCGGCGACTGCTTTCCCTGTGGCGTTCTCCTATTTTGAATTGGGGTGCGGAAGTCGGCCTGCGAGGTGTTAGCGGCCCACTCGGGTACCCCATTCCTTTACTCACAGACCGGATAACCCGGTCCTATGGAGAGTGTTGCGGTGCAGACGCTTGGCCCATAGTAGGAATCGGTGCAATTGGTGCGTTGCGTAAATCCACCTTTGATTTCCTTGCGTTCATCGGTTGTGACAAAGCTTTTGATTTTCAGATCATTGAGCTTTAGTTTTTTGTCATTCCCCATTTGACGACCTCCTTAGAATTGGTATGGCCTCATCGTTTTTAGTAAAAGTTAGGAATATAATAATTTCATATTATGTGAAGAATTAAGAAATTGCAACATTTTAATAAATAAATATTAATTATTTCAAAAAAATGATCATTTGTGGAACAACTCTTGAGTACACCCGTTCGCAACAGCCAATTTGGGCAGAGGCAACCATGTACTCGTGAAATCCTTTTTGAATCATGCTTGAAGCTATTCGAGTGGTCCCCAAATAAGCTTTCGCGTTCTCTGCCGCCAGGTTCTATGGGCATGCGGTGGGGGCTTCGAACCGAGAGGTTGGGATTTGGGTCCCCTCTCAGATGTCAAGGCCAATGGTTTCTTCCCAATTGGAGTGCTGCCTTCAATCCCGGGCAAAAGGACGAAAGTAAATCTTTGGGTGGCGTGATCCGCTTTGGAAACTTTTTCTTGACATATATCCGTTACGGATATAGTTTATGAATATGGCAAAGAGCTTAACCGACCCACCCCTCACCCCTGCCGTGCTTCATATCCTCCTGGCGCTCTCTACGCAAGAGCGGCACGGGTACGGCATCATGAAGCAGGTCAAGACGGAGTCGGCCGGAAAGGTCAACATGGGGCCGGGAACGCTTTACGGCTCGCTTGGCCGCATGATCGAGGCGGGCTTGATCCGCGAGAGCGACAAAAAGATCGACCCGGAAATGGACGATGCGCGGCGGGTCTATTACCAAATCACCGGTCTCGGGCACAAGGCGCTCGCGGCGGAATTGGACCGCTATCGCGAGGTGGTGACGGTCGCCAAACAAAAACGGCTCGGGGAGGCTCCTTTTGCGTAGGGCGCAAGAACAAGCAATTCGGCGGTATCGGCACTGGTATGCCAAGATGCTGCGCCTCTATTCGAAGCCGTTCTACCAACGCTTCGGCGAATCCATGGAGCGGACCTTCGGCGACCTTCTCCGTGAGCGCGCGGAGGAGAAAAACGGATTGTTCGCCTACACGCTCTGGCTATTCGCCGAGACATGCGGGGCGATTCTCAGGGAGAACCTTATGACCATCCTAAAACAGAACAAAGACATAATCGGCGTTGCGCTCGCGGCGGCGTCTCTTTTGCTGGCGCCCCTGGTGGCGATGCAGTTCTCCGATGAAGTCGCCTGGGGGCCGGGAGATTTCGTGATTGCCGGCGTGCTCCTGATCGGCGCCGCTGTCGCCTTTCGATTGGCAACCAGAAGAAAAGGCAAAATGGCCTACCGAGCCGCTGTCGGCATGGCGATTGGGGCCGCGTTGTTTCTCGTTTGGGCGAACCTTGCCGTGGGACTGCTTGGCAATGAGGAGAACCCCGCCAACCTGATGTATCTCGGGGTGCTCGCCGTGGGGCTGATCGGCGTCGGTTTCGCGCGCTTTCAGCCACGGGGCATGGCGCACACGCTGTTCGCCATGGCGCTCGCGCAGGGATTGATCGCCGTGATCGCGCTGCTCGCCGGAATGCATCGGCAACCCGGCAGCTCCGTGGCCGAGATCGTGAACGTCAACGGGTTCTTCATTGCCTTATTTGTCGTGTCCGCGTTGCTGTTCCGCCACGCGGCAAGTGGGCATGACCGGCAACCCATGCCAAATTAGGGTCGGGCGCGATTCGCCCAATATTTTTCCTTTGGAGGCGGCAACGATCGCATGATCCCCGTTCTGGAACCCTATCTGCAGTAACGGAAATGTCTTAAGAGAGAAACGCCCTACTTTTTCGTCAACATGCGGACCCACACCCGGATATCGATTGGCGTCATCAACAGGCTCGTGGAAAAACTGAGAAAGAAAAGCGGCGTCCTTTTTTCCGCGCACAAACCGGGGAACAACTTCGCGGTGCAGGTGCTGGCAGGCGTCTGCAAATTCTTCGTCCTCTTAAAGATGATGGACCATTGCGACATCAAAACCTCCACGATTTACCTATTCGCCGCCACCGCCCACCTCCAAGAACAAATGCAAGCATCCGTTGGCGGTGTAGCGGCTCGGACTATATGGCGGTCACTCGATATCGGCTGGCTCCAACGGGGTCTGGCCTCTGGATAGGCTGAAATCATGACCGAACCTGGCGGCTAACTGAATTCGTGGACACAAAATTTCTTAGCAGACCCAATCCTTTCGATCGGTTCTAAATGAGAATGCTAGAATCGTCAGGAGGGAACCAACCTATGTTGAAAATAATGTTCATTTGGTGCGTTTTGGTTCTACTTGGATGGTTTCTTTTCCTCCGGTATAGGATCTGGAGAATAAACCGGTACCTGCGAAACGATCTGGACCGGATTACTTCCCAGCAAGGGCTTCAGGTTCGGCTGCGCCAATTCCTCCAACTGGGTCACCCTTGCAGAACCCTTTTTGTCAAAGACGTGCGGACGGATTTTTTGATGCGGGTGGTGCGAAGTAACCGCAAGCGATCTCCCAACACCCTCACTCTTGAGGTCCGCAATAGTGATGCCACGGCGAAGTGGTATTTAGGCGTGCGGCGGGTTTTGCAGGAACAAGGTTTGGAGTATATAGAGAAATTGACCCCCAAACGTAGGCAGCCGAAACACTTTCGCATGCGTCACCAGCAGGGTGGCCCGCTGGCAGTGAGCTTTATCTCCCATATGGTGGCTACCATTCATCGAGCCATCCATGGGGATGTGGACATGCACTACCTAGTTGCAACCTATGAGCCGGCTTCCGAGAGAAACCCTACCAGCTAATCGAAAACTGCATGAACGCCTCAGCGTCGTAATAAGGCAGAATTTGAACAATCTGGGACCCTAATGAATTCTTTAAATCGGCCTTCACATGAATTCCGAAGGAAGGTGTCGGGTAAGCACCATTGCATTGACCATTTGGTCAATTGACACTAAATCGGGGTAGAACCCAGCAGGGTAAAACCTCTACCCGCTGTTTTGCTTAAGGATTGCCGAGTATTCATGTTTTACGAGTCCGTTCCCCGCTTGCCCGATCGGGAGAGCGGAAATGAGTGATTTCATTGTAACGGGAGTTGCCAGGGGCCTGGCGCTGGTTTAGGAGCATTACTTTCAGGAGCGCCGCCAGGGAGTGTACCGAAAAATCCAGAATTAGAGTTGCCATTTCGTCGTTCCCGGAGGGTACCATCTGGGCGCCATTCTTTTTATTTGGTTGCTTACCCTTTTAGCCCATGGGGCGGGTGGCCTCTTCTGCTAATATGGAAACCAAAGGAGCCGTTGGATGATCGCGAAGGACACCGACCCTGAAATGGATGCTGTTCAAATTGAGCTCCTCCGGAAATTGGGCGGTCCCGGTCGGGTGGAACTGGCCCTCGCCATGAGCGAGCAAGCTCGGGAGGTGACCCGTGCCGGAATTCGTGCGCGACATCCCGAGTACAGTGAGGAACAGGTTCATCTCGCGTTTGCGCGACTCATTCTGGGAGATGCCCTGTACAAAGAAGCGTTTGCCGATTGCGAGTTGGTGGCTCCGTGAAGGGGCGCAATGCCCTGAGCATTCTGGTCGCTATTCTGGATCAATCCGGTGTTCCACACACGGTCGCGGCGTTGGTCCTTGTCCTGCCGAGAGCGCCGACTTGTAGTCGGCAAGAATATGAATTGAAAGAGGCCGACTGCAAGTCGGCGATCCTGGTGGGGCTCCGATTTATGGGTGCTGCCATTGACCTTCATGGATGTAGGGGATTCCTCCCTTGAGGACGGTTTTTATTCGGGCCGGATCGGGGGTGTGGCCCTGCTCGAAGAGATTGCCATCGTAGACAATTAGGTCGCCACGCGCGCCTCGCCGTACTCTGCCGAGATCCTCTCGTTGCAACAGGTCCGCGCCGGCAGCGGTGGCCGCGCGCAGGATCTTCTCCATCGGAACGCCCAGGGATTTCCAAGTCCGGATCTCCCACCAGATGGCGTCGTGGTGGAAGTTGCCGGGGGAGCCGCAATCCGTGCCGAGCGCCATGGGAACTCCCGCCTCGTGAAGCTGTATGAACTTGCGATCGTAATGGGGGAAGGGTTTTACGAGGTAATCCGCCTCGTTTTCCGAGGTCAAGAAGTCGCGCAGGCCCGACTTGAGCCCTTGAGAAGCCCCCTCCGGCAGCAACTCGGCCAACATACCCAACCGAACCGTCTCGGGATGCCGAATATAGCCCATGACGCGATGGTAATAGCCGATGGGCGCCACGAATACCGGCGGCCGCTCCATGGTTCGGAGCTTCGACAGCAAAGACGCGGGATAAGCTGGACTTTCGGAATTGTCCAGGTACTCGATGCTGTCCACCCCAAGCTCCAGCATGATTTGGATATCTGCCACGGAACCGCCGTCGGCCATGATGCGCAGGCCGAGCCTGCGCGCCTCCTTGACCAGCGCTTCCAGGTCCGGGCGAGGGAAGCGGCCGGCATTGTGGATCGCAATCCATTGCGCGCCGGATTCCCGGATACGGTTCACTTTCTGTTTCGCGTCTTCCTCATCGCGCACGCCCCATACCTGGGCCCGGTTTAATTCGGGTGCGCCGCCGATAAAACCCGGACCGCCGATTTCAAGCCTGGGCGCGGGGTAGCTGTCCGCCTCGGCCAGCTTGCACAACTCGGGTCCCTTCTCCAAATCGAACAAATGGACGCGCGCGCTGGTCACGCCCGCGTGCAGCATTTGCCTGGCGTTGACAGGGAAAGAACTTTGAAAGGGATTCTCCAAATCGGCCGGGGTCATGCGGCCGCCTTTTTCGAACAGGTGCGCGTGGGCATCGATCAGGCCCGGTAGGACCATGCCTCCCGAGGCATGGAGAACCCGGATGCTATTCGGGCGGTCTAGGGAACCTGCCGGCCCCACGGCGGCAATTCGACCCTCGCGGATGAGGACCTCCTGGTCGCGCGCCAATTTTTCCCCCGTCCAAAGCAACTCCGCCGTGATCAAAAGGGGTTTCTGCCTCATGTCTGCCGGCTTTCCTTCGCTTGCACCCTGTAGTGGGATTGGATCCAGGATGAATAGGAAAAGAATTAGGTTCATGTCTGCCCCCGCTCTCACTTGCTATTTAGAGCAATGTACGCACATGCCCAAGCGATGGTTCCCCGGTCTCTTTCGACTTGGATGGTATTGCGATGTCCTCCCCAACGGAACGGGTTTTCTCAATATTTTCTGAACCCTCACCGGTTGGCGATGATTTCAAAGGTGTTGTGCTCATGGGAACCCGGTGTATTGTTCTACAATAGTGGTTCCCGAAAAACCCGAGGAGTACGCCATGACATCCTTGCCTACACCTATTTTTGTGGGCTTTTTTCCCAAGCACACGGAGCGGCGGCCGGAGGGGTTCGCCTTCCCCGAGGTGGAAGAGATCTGTAGCGCGAGCGCGTGTATCAGCCAGGGGCCGGAAGATTGGGTCGAGCGCTGGACGCACAATACCTTGGGTTTTTTCGATACGGAAGCCTTGGCGCTAGACGCGACCGAGGGTGATGCGCGCGCCTTCGACCTCTACGCTTTCAAGGTTTTTCCCTTGCAATTCCACCTCGGCGACTCCCAGGCCTGGGAGGTTCCGGTCTGTCTGCCTGAATTCCCCGCGGGATACGCCTTCCTGGGCTACGATGCGGTGAGCCGGTCCGCGGGTTCTTTTTTGGAGTGTTCACCGCTTTCGTGTAACTACGCGGCCAAGGAATTCGCGGTCAACCGCCACTGCCTGTTCGATGATCTTGAGGAGGCTTTGGCCGCGACGAAAGCGATCAGCGCGGGTAATTATGAGCCGGGACCTTATGTGCTGTGCGAGGTTTACCGGAAAGCCGCTGCGGAAGGAATCTCGTCCTGATATTGGGGGTCCGCACCCTCAATCGGAGAAGATGAAGGGTGCTACAATTTAGGCTGTTACCAAGATGGAAAGGCATTCCTCATGGCGGGCAAAGGCTCACAAGAACCATCCCCGATTCTCCCTGAAAAGATCGGCGCCTACCGTGTGTTGCGCGCGATTGGCAACGGTGGGATGGGTGAAGTACTGCTGGTTCACGATGAGCGTCTCGAACGCGAGGTGGCCATTAAACGGGTCCATCGCCAGGACAGGAACGATGGCTCCAGTCAGGACCGGTTCCTGCGTGAGGCGCGCGCCGCGGCCAAGCTGAATCATCCCGCTATCGTGCAGGTCCACGATATTTTTCAGGATGAATCGGGCCACAACATCGTGATGGAGTACGTGGAGGGAAAAACCATCGCCCAATTGCTGCGCGGAGGACCGCTATTCCAAGAACAAGCCCTGCAACTGGCCATCGAGATCGCGGAAGGCTTGGCCGAGGCGCACCGAAGAGGGGTCGTGCATCGCGACCTTAAGGCTGAGAATGTGATCCTAACCCCCGCGGGGCGTGTGAAAATTCTGGATTTCGGGCTCGCTAAACAATTGGATCTGGACGAGTCGCTTACCGCGACCGGGCAGTTGTTGGGGACCTGGCGCAGCATGTCGCCCGAGCAGGCGCGGGGCGAAAAGGTCGATCAACGCACGGATCTCTTTTCCCTGGGCGTGTTGCTATATGAAATGCTGACCGGCCGCTCGCCTTTCCGCGGGGAAAACGCCATGCGCACCCTTCACAATGTGCAGTATGAACAACCGGAACCCCTAACCGGACTGCTACCGGAAATCAACCCCAACCTCGTCAGCCTGATAAATTGGTTGCTGCAAAAGGAGCCGCATAAACGGCCTTTCAGGGCCGGCCAGGTCGCGCAAATTTTCAAACAGATCGCCGCGCAATCCGGTAGCGCAATGCCGTTGCTGCCGCCACTGCAACCGTCTGTTGAATTGAAGGAAGGGCCGGGGGAAACAGGACGACAGGACCCTTCTCTGGAGGAGGCTTCTCCATCCGGGCATCCGACGCGGTCCCGTTTGGAGACAAATGAGGAAGCTACCCGTATTGACCCGAGCGGCAAAAGCGCCTGGCGCGGCTGGCGGGCGCGCTGGTTCATGCCCCTCGCGCTATTGGCGCTGCTCTCCGTGGTGGGGATATTTTGGGTTCGCGCGAACCGGGCGCCCCTTCGCGTGGTGGTGACCGCGCCAGAATTGGAGGGCGAGGGCGCGGAGGCCGATCTTCTGGCCGCGCTGGACTCCGGCCAGCTTTCCGGCGCCACGCTGGACGTCTTCGACGTCGAGCCGCTGCCCGAGGACCACCCCTTCTGGCACCATCCCCGGGTCGTCATGACGCCGCACGTG
>JBGTRP010000065.1:0-15452 GCA_041940685.1 Acanthopleuribacteraceae bacterium | reverse complement strand
TCGCTGTTCAGCTTGGTTACGAATACGTCAAAATGATGCTCGTAGGATTCGTCGAATGCGCCGGGGGTGGTGGGGAAACCGCTGGTTTGAGTCTGGCCGGCGACATAGCTGTTCCCCGACGCATCCACCGCGATTTCAATGCCGGAATCAGGCCCGCTTCCATGGAGAAAGGTGGCGTAGTCCAGCGCGCTTCCATCCGCGCTCAGCTTGAGCAAGTAACCCGTCCGTCCCTCGAAAGATTCGTCAAAAGCCCCGGGCGTCGAGGGAAACTCGGCGGATACCGTGAGGCCCCCGACAAAGGCATTGCCGGCAGGGTCGACGGCAATCCCGAAACCCTCTTCACTAAAACCACCGCCAACAAAGGTGGAGTAGCCGAGCGCGGTCCCTCCAGGTACAAGTTTCAAAACAAACATGTCGAATTTACTGTCGTAGGTTTCATCGAAAGCCCCGGGAGTAACGGGAAAAAGAGAGGAACCCGTGGCTCCGGTGACATAGGCGTTGCCGGCAGCGTCGACGGTGATGGCGTAGCCCCTGTCAATTCCTTGGTCGCCCAAATAGGTCGAGTAGACGAGGCCCGTCGCATCACTGTTGACCATGGTGACAAACACATCAAAATTCCCATTGTGACTCGTGTCGAATGAGCCGGCCACGGTAGGGAAATCATCGGAATAGGTCTCGCCGGTAACGTAGGCGTTGCCATTCGCGTCCACCGCGATTCCCAGGCCGGAATCCCAATGCGATCCTCCGAGATAGGAGGAATAAGCCAAACTGCTGCCATCGGCGGCCAGCTTGGTTACAAACGCCTCGCGCCCCCCGCCCAAAGAGTCAAAAACACCGGGTGTGATAGGAAACCCATTGGAGCGCACCGTGCCGGTAATGTAAGCGCTTCCGGAGGCGTCCAGCGCGATGGCTTGACCGTCGTCATCGGAGCTGGTGCCGAGAAAGGTGGAATACATCAGACCCGAACCGTCGCTGTTCAGCTTGGTGACGAATACGTCCTCCGCGCCATTATGGGATTCGTCTATGGTCCCGGCCGTGACGGGATAATCGATGGAAGCGGTAATGCCGGTCACATGGGCGGCGCCGGCGCTGTCGAGCGCGATGCCCCGTCCGGTATCCATTTCAGCACCACCGAGGAAAGTAGAAAAAATCAATGCACTCCCACTCGAGTTCAATTTGGCGATAAAGGCGTCGCCTTCACCGGCGTAGGTCCGGGCGAATGCGCCGGGAGTCGTGGGGAAATTGCTGGAGTGGGTCATTCCCGTTACGAGGGCGTTACCGGAGGAATCGAGCGCGATGCCATGGGCGGAATCCTCCCCGGAACCGCCGAGAATGGTGGAATACACCAAGGCCGTCCCGGTAGGGTTCATCTTCGTGATGAAGAGATCGGTCGGCCCGCCATTCCAACTTTCGTCGAAGGCGCCCGCGGTTACAGGAAAATCCCCGGAGGGCGTGTACCCCGTGACATAGGCATTTCCGGAGCTATCGAGGGCCACGGCTTCCACCGATTGGTAGCCGTCTCCTCCGGGCCCGCCTAAAAAGCTGCTCCAGGTGATGACCGGGTTGATGATTAAAGCAAAGTTGGGGTCGTATTCCCCGAGGCGAAAACCCAGGCGCCCGCGATCGAGAATCTGAAAATCAACGGCCACGGGATCAACCCGTCCATGGATCTGCTGGAATGCGCGAGGCATTGGGAACACGAGCTCGGCTCCCTCGAGCCATGCGGACAGGTTGCCGTTCTCCAAGAATTCCAGCCTTTCCGCGCCCGTCTCCATGACGATGCTGCCGGGGTCGGCGACCGGAGCAACCACCCAACGCATGGAGAGCCGGTCCATGGAGGCCGTGTACTCCAAATCGATGCCCTCCCACACCCGTTCGTAGACCAGTTTTTGATACGCGGGCAAATCGGAACGCCAATCTTCTCTCGCTCCCAGGAAAAAGTTGAAACGGGCGCCCGTTTCCCCTTCCAAGCGCGGCCGCACCTGTCGTTTGCGGCCATGTCCCTTCTCGAAGCCGGCCTTGAGCACCGCGGCTCGGGGTTGGGAGTGCGGGTCGGCTTCAGGCATTGGCGCGGTAGCCGCCTCTGTTTTTACGCCGATAAAGGCGCCGCTTGGGGTGAACAGCACCCGTCCCATGCGGGTCTGCGCGAAGGCCACCACGGAGGCGTCATCTACGAGGCGGCGGCCGGTTTTCTGATGAGCCGTGTTGGCGATAAAGTAGCTGGGCGACAACAGAAACGACGTTAACGCGGTTTCCTCCACGGTTTCTATTTCCCCGGCGAACGCCGCTCCCAACAGCGGCAAACTCAAAAAATAGAAAGTTTGTGCTTTAAACAAAGTGATTCCCCATTTCTTTCCTATATTTTAAAAGGTCCTGAGTAAGGGCCTCGAAACGGCCCCTACGTTTTTTGGCAGCCTCTATATTACAAAAGGCAAATTTCTAAAAAAGGTCGTCAATATTTTTTCAATTTTCCGATTTCCCCGGGGACGGGCGCCGGAACTGCAATCTTTATAAATTTTCTGCTCAGACCCCGAAACCTGCCGCGAAACGATGAAGCGGGACAAGGCCGCGGACTTAAAAAATATTTCCCGGATTCCTTTAGCATACGATACGGAGACCGTTTTGGGTAACTTGTTGTGTGAGATACTCCTTTTCCATGTAAAAATGAAATCGTGTCAAATCGCATGAAGTCTTTCTCCATGAGGGGATTCCCATGCGGATTTTTTTGAGAGGAGCTTGTTTTATGGAAATTGGAAAACCCGCACCCGCGTTCGAAGCGCAGGCCACCGGCGGACGCGCGATCTCGCTGGATTCGCTGAAAGGCAAACATGTGGTTTTGTATTTCTATCCCAAGGACAACACGCCTGGCTGTACCAAGGAGGGCGAGGGTTTCCGCGACCATTACGCGGCCTTTCAACAAGCCGGCGCCGAGATCTTGGGTGTCTCGCGCGATTCCGTGAAGATGCACGAGGGCTTTGCCGCCAAGTATCATTTTCCTTTCCCGCTCCTCTCCGACCCCGAGGAAACCCTTTGCAAGGCCTATGACGTGATCAAGGAAAAAAACATGTACGGCCGCAAGGTGTGGGGCATCGAGCGCAGCACCTTCGTCATCGACAAACAAGGCAACCTCGCCAAGGAGTACCGCAAGGTCAGGGTCAACGGCCATGTGGAAGCGGTTTTGGATTTCGTGCAATCCTTGGATTAAACCCGCGACATGGGCCGCTGGTCGGCAGTTTCACCTTTGGATCAGCTCGATCTTATAGCCGTCGGGGTCTTCGAGGAATGCGATGAGGGTGGTTCCGTGTTTCATGGGGCCCGGCGGGCGCACGATCTTTCCGCCCAATTCTTCGATGGTGCGGCAGGTTTCGTGGATGTCGGTTACCCCGATGGCGATATGGACGAAGGCGTTCCCCATTTCGTAGCCTTCGGATTCCCAATTGTGGGTCAGCTCGATGGAGCCGTCGTCGATATGGACGCCGTAGCCCACGAAGGCCAGGGTGAACTTGCCCCCCGGGTAATCCTTGCGGGCGAGCAGTTTCATGCCCAGCATTCGGGTGTAGAAGTGGATGGAGGCTTCCAGGTTCTTTACCCGGATCATGGTGTGCAGCAGTTTCATGATTTCTCCTTTCAAGAGGCAAGCTTGAATTCTGGGAATGCCGGATCGAAGGAGGCCCGCGACCTATTTTAGCTCTCCGTGGCCATGATCCGGAAATGGCAAGGCATCCACCCGTCGGGGTTCCCCTTCGGACCCGGTTTTTCTTGGCAGCGCCCGTGCCTCAAAAATGACCGGAAAAGTGGACATAATTTCAAGCCTGAAAAATGCTGGTTTTATGGTAATCATTTAGAAAAAAACAAGTTATCTAGGCGTTTTGAATTTGGTCACGTCCTTTCCTGATCGGAATTCGGACGGGGCCCCGGTTTTTTGGGGGGCTTTGGGGTCGCATGCTTTGGCGGCCTTGAGTTTTGCGGGGAAATAGTGGCCCTTCACGGCCTCCGGGAAGATGACCCAATTCCATTGGTTGGCACAATAGATGCTCTTTCCTCTTGCCGTGCGCGGAAATGGATACAGGAGAGAGAACATGAAAAAGTTATTCGCATTGGCCACCCTGTTCGTCAGCGGTTTTTCGATTTTTGCAAGCTCCCTGGACGAGGTCCAGGAGGAGATGCGGGTCAACCTCGTGGAGTTGGAGGTCAAGGTCAAGGACCTTAAAGGCAACTTTGTTTCCGGGCTGGGGCCGGAAGATTTTGTTGTCAAGGAAAACGGGAAAGCCCAAAAGATCGACAGCTTTGAAGAGATCGAGCTCTTCCGGTTGCCGGAAGAAGAAATTCAAGATTACAAATCCAGGGTCATGATTCTGTTGGATCTGAGCAACACCTCCTACGGCATGATGAACCGCATCTTTCCCCAACTGAGGGACTATGTGGACATGCTCTACACCGGCAACACCGAGTTGGGATTGGCCATCAACGCCCGCGGAATTTACAACTTAACCGGCTTTACCCAGGATCCCGAGGCGCTGAACCGGGCGATCGATCATGCCGAAGCGCTGCTCAAGCGAACCAAAAGCCGACGTTACAATGTCAATGACCGCTCCTACGATACCGATTTGGAGGGCGCCGGCGACTATTTGGAAAGCCAACGCGCTTACCTCAACTACTTTACGCCCTATCCGTACCGCTTGGAAAACGAGGACCTCTTCCGCTACAGCGTGGATGGCTATTACCGCCAGCAGTTGGGAGTATTGGGCCAGTTCGTGCGGTATTTGGGCGCCTTTTCCGGCAAAAAGAACCTGGTGCTGATTTCCGAAAGTTGGCTTGCGCCCAACGCCACCGACCATGAGGGGGACACCAACCGCGAGGGCATCATCTCGCTTAAAGACATCCAAACCACCTGTCTGCAGGAAAAGATCGCCATCAACGTGATCAGCCTGAGCCGGGGCGCCAACCTGACCAGACCACGCGCCATGCGCGCCAGCAGCGAGCGGGCCTTCGACCGCGCGGCGGACCTGGCCGCGGCCACCTCCGGCAACTATTTCCTGGGCAACCAGAAGATGGTGGCCAAGTTTCTAGAACGCACCCTCGAAAACGCCGAGCAATACTACCGCATCCGCTACTATTCCGATTACGCGGGCGCAAAGTTCCGCCGCATCCGCGTCAACGCCAAGGGTCTCAACCGCATCGCCCTCAACCTGGGCGGCTACTACCCGCAGAGCAATGAGGTGAAGCCCGAGTCGGCCAACGCCCAAATGGTGGCGGCTTCAAAGAGCGCCTTGGACCTTTCGGTAGAAACCGATTGGATGCGCTGGGAGTGGGCCGGTTGGAAAAAGCGGCGCGCCAATTACGCGGTCAGCCAGCGGATTTACGATGAAAACGGCAAGCTGGTCTCCGAGAAGGTATTGGCCGGCGAGCTTCGCAAACGCAAGTGGCAGGGCAACTACGAGCATATGCCGCTCAAGCTGCGGCTGGAAAGCGAGGTCCCGGGCAAGGGCCGGCCCAGCCTGATCGAAACCGAGATCATCGATTTGACCTCGGGTAGGAAAATCCAGTTGAAAACCCGGCCCAAGGGCGAACTGATCTAGGCCGGAAACAAGACCCGCCAGGGCAGAATCTTCTCCTCCACCCAGTGAACCTAACTACATTCGCCGGGCTCCCCCCTCGGGGCCCGGCATTTTTTTCATCCTGCGGCCGAGTCGATATCGCGGTAATGAGAAATGATTCCGTCGGGATGGGTGTAGCGGTAGTTACCGGCATCCACGGCAACCAATTCTTCCACGGACACCTTGCCACGGCCATCCGGGAGGTCGAGCACATAGCGGGGCGCCGAAGGCCCTAATTGTTCGCGCGCCTGCTTGAAAATGGCCAGGCCCCTGTCGATGGATAGGCGGAAACGGGCATTGCCCCGCGCGCGGTCCGGATGGTGCAGGTAGTGCGGGACGATACCCAACTCTGCCAGGCCGCGCCACAAGCGGACCTGTTCCTCTACATCATCATTGACGCCCGCCAGCAGGACCGCCTGGTTTTGATAGCCGATCTCGGCGCCGTGCATCTGACCGGCCACGCGGCGCGCCTCGTCCGTGAGCTCCTTGGCGTGGTTGTAGTGGGTGACGATGGTGAGCGGCAACCTTCCCCGCAGGCCTTGCAGCAAGGGCCGCGTGATCCGTAGGGGAAAATGGACCGGCGCCCGGCTGTGGATGCGCCAGCGCCGCAGACTGGGAATCGCCTCGAACCGATTCCGAATGCCAAAGAGCATGTCATTATCAAGAGTCAGGGGATCGCCCCCCGAAAGAATCGGTTCCTCGATTTCGGGATGGGTCTCCAGAAAGTTGAGGATGACGCGCCAGTCTTGTTCGCTCGGTTGGTTCGTGCGGTTCACGGGCTCCTCGCGCCGGAAACAGAAGCGGCAATAGAAATGGCATTGCTTGGTGGCCAGAATAATGACGCGGTCACGATGCTTGCGGACCACGAACGGCACGGGCCGCAGCAGACGGTCGGCAACGGGGTCCCGGATATCGCCCCGGTCCGTTCGTTCCTCTTCCGGGTGAGGGCGGCCCATGTTTGCGATCGGATCCGTTTCGGGAGAATCTCCGACCAGGTCCAGATAGTAGGTGGGCCAGCGGATTGGGAACCTCCGCCGGGCTTGGTCAAAGGTTTGCCTGTCCGTACTCAAGGATTTTAAAATCTCCGCTCGCGTAGCCAGACCATCGCCGGTGGGCGCGGTAGGTTTGATTGTGGGGATCGCGGTTTTCATATCGTTTCTCGCGCCATTCTCCGCCCAATCGGGGTTTGAAAGCCTGAAACGCCAATTTCAACATTGATCGAAACCGTCCCTGCGCCTACAATACCCAACTGGACTTGGGTATTGTACGGCATTTCTTTTGCCGTCGGGAATTTACCACCGCGCGCCATGCTACATGCCGGAAAGTCAATTTCAAGTAAAGGCAAGCGAACATGCTTAGAACCGATCAGTTCAGGAAAAAGCTCAAAATTGAGATCGATGGCGATCCCTACATCATGGTCGATGTAGATTTTGTCAGACCGGGCAAGGGACAAGGTTTCGTGAGAACCAAGCTCAAGAACCTGATCACGGGCCAGGTGGTGGAGCGAACTTTTAAAAGCAACGAGACCGCCCTGGCCGCTCAGGTGCAGGATACCGAGATGCAGTTCCTATACGGAGATGGCGCCGATTTCACCTTCATGAACAATCAGACCTTCGACCAGGTAACGCTCAACTCAGATATCGTGGGAGATGCGGCCAACTATATCTATGAGGGCCTCAACTGCTCGATCTCTTTCTTCAAAGAGTTACCCATCAGTTGCGAGGTGCCCAACTTTGTGGAGCTGGAGATTACCGAATGCGAGCCCGGCATCAAGGGCAACTCGGCGACCAACGCCATGAAGCCCGCGGTGGTGAGCACCGGCTACCGCCTTAATGTGCCGCTTTTCGTGGAACAGAATTCCTGGATCCGCATCGATACCCGGACGGGCAGTTACGTGGAGCGCTGCAAAGAGCCCGAGGACAGGTAAACATGCCCTCCTACATCGGAAATTTTGAAAGCCGCATCTCGATCGCGGCTTTTTTATTGTCCGGTGAAGGGTTGGTCGCGGGCGTTTTGGAGCCCTGCGCGCAAGGCGCCGTTCTGAGAGATGGCACCGGTGCGCTTCCGATTCACAAGCAAGCATTGCGCGACCTGGAACTTTCCGGACCCGCCTGGTTCGCCTGCCGCATTCAGGAGGGCCGTTACGAGACTCTTTATTTTCAACCCATTCAACCCAGCACGGAAGTCGCGGGTCTGCATGAGAAACACGACCTGTTGCACAAACGTTGGGATATCCACCAGGCCGTGCGCCAATTCTTTTTGAGCCGCTCTTTTGTTGAGGCGGACACGCCCTTGCGGGTGGCCTGTCCCGGCATGGAACCCTATCTGGACGCGATCTCCGCATCCGGCGCCTGGCTGCGCACCTCACCGGAACTGCATATGAAGCGCCTGCTCGCGGGCGGATTGGGCAATCTCTTCCAGTTCGCGCCCAGCTTCCGCGCCCATGAGCGGGGCAAGCTCCATCGGGAGGAGTTCCTGATGCTTGAGTGGTACCGCGCCTTTGCGGATTTGAACCACATCGTAGAGGATGTGACCGCGCTCCTAGTCGCGCTGGCGCCGCTTTCCACGGACCGCGGCTATTTCGAGAGCTCCCCGGAGATGGTCACCTGCGCCGAGCTGTTCCAACGCCACCTGGATCTGGAGTTGCGAGATCATGAAAATCGCGAGCCCTTGCGCCAAGCCCTGGGCGATCGGAGGATCGCCTTCGATCCCGAAGACGATTGGGATACGCTTTTCTTTCTACTGTTCCTCAACTTCATCGAGCCCCACCTCGGCCGTGAACGGCCCGCGATCGTGACCCGTTATCCAGCCTCCCAGGCGGCGCTCGCCAAGCTCGCACCCCAAATCGAGGGAGACATGCCTACCTGTTACCGTTTCGAGCTGTACCTGCGCGGAATGGAATTGGCCAACGCCTTTTACGAGCTTACCGATCCGGAAGAACAACGGCAGCGCTTCGAATCCGACCGCGTCCAGCGTGCGCATCTGGGCAAACCGGTTTACCCGATCGACGAAGCGTTTATGGCGGCGCTCGAGAGCGGTCTGCCGCCCGCCGCGGGGATTGCCCTCGGCCTCGACCGCCTGGTGCTGGCGTTGCTCGGCAAGAAAGACCTGGCTGAGGTTCAGCCGTTTGGTTGAGATCGTGGCGGGAAAGCATGGAAATACTAATACCCGCTGAAACCCTTACTTTCCACGGCGCGGTGCTCTGAAATCCAAGGCACACGCGAAAGAGGAACGCCGTGAAGCTTACCCCCATCCTGCTTGTTATATTGGCCTTGGGACTTATTGCGGCTTTGGCCTGGTGGTTGTGGTGGCCGCGCTTTTCCGGTTTGGCCGGGGCGGGCGCGGTGGCGCGCGCCGATGGCCGCCCATTTTTTAAACCCTCTCCGGAGCCCTGGGCGCGTTTTTTGCGAAGGGTCGTGGATGCGCGGGGTCTGGTGGATTACGAGCGCGCCGTTGAGGCCAGGGCGGACCTGGATGACTACCTTGACCAAGTGGCGCGCGCCACGCCCGCTCAATTCGCCAGGGATGAGCAACGGCTCGCCTTCTACATCAACGCCTACAACGCGCTGGTGATCGAGGGCGTGCTGTTTTATTGGCCCATTGCCTCGGTGGAGGACGTGGGGCCGTTGCATCGCTTTTTCCGCGAGCGCCGCTACCGGGTGGCGGGCGTGCGGGTATCGTTGCATGGCCTGGAGGCCAAGGTCATTCGACAGTTCGATCCCCGTATGCATTTCGCGCTCAACTGCGCCTCCGCATCCTGTCCGCGTTTGAACGTGGAGCCATTTCGGGCCGAAAGCCTGGACCGCCAACTCGAAGCCGCCGCGGCCGCATTCATCAATGACCCGCGCCACAACCGCTACGATGCGGGCGAAAAATCCTGGCAGCTCTCCAAAATTTTCCAATGGTACGCTGATGATTTCGGTGGGGAAAGCGGCGTTCGCGAGCTTCTCCGCCGTCATGCCGCCACCCCTTGGCCGGAGGACGCGAAGCTTTCTTATCTGGAATACGATTGGTCCCTGAACGCCGCGGAAGGCGTCCCTTCACGATGAGGCGTTCGCGGGCGGAAATTTTTGGACATTCGCGGGTTTTGTGAAATGATCTTGGAGATGGCTGGCGTTTTATCGGCAGGGCTCTCCTGTCGGAAGGCCGGTTATCAACTATCATCAAGCTGGATTTTTGAATGGGTTCCAAGCGGTTTGCGGCAAAGGTTTGATCGCGCCTTGCCTTTGAGAGGCGCCCGCCCCTTTCTCATAAGGGCTCGGTCTCGAAGTTTTTGGTTGCCTCGGGTTTTTTCCTTTTTCCGTTCGCCCCGCTCGATTTCAGGCTGAAAGGGAGTCTCATGAAAGCAAATAATGGAGATCGTGTAAAGGTTCATTACACGGGCAAATTGGAAGACGAGAAAGTATTTGATTCCTCCGAGGGGCGCGATCCACTGGAATTCGTGATCGGTGAGCACAAGGTGATCCCGGGCTTTGAAGAAGCCGTGGTCGGAATGGCCGTGGGGGAAAGCAAATCGGTTCAGATTGCCTGCGACCAAGCCTACGGCGCCCATCATGATTCGTTGGTGATGAAGGTAGGAAAATCGCAATTTCCCGCGGATATCGACCCCCAGGAAGGCCAACAGCTACAGTTGCAGACCAAGACCGGGCAACCCGTGGCCGTGCGGGTGACGGATGTAGGCGAATCGGAGGTCACCCTGGACGCCAATCATCCCCTGGCCGGTAAAGACCTCAATTTCCAACTAGAGTTGGTCTCCATCAACTAGCGGGATGCGACGGGGGCGCCCAGCCGGGGGCGCCTAGCCGGGGGCGCCTAGCCGGGGGCGCCTAGCCCAGCCGATCAAGGTGAACCGAAAAGGGTTTACCGGCATCCCCCTGTAACAAGTTCAAAGCTGCAAGCTTCAAGCTCCAAGCAGGAAGTTGCGTTTGCTCTGCCCTCGCTTGCTGTTTGTTTCTTGGTGCTTGCAACTGCCGCATTGGCGTTCCCAAAACACCACACAAGAGTAAAGAAAATGACCGCCAAGGCGGCTAGCGGGCTCGAGGATAAGAGCCCAGGTGCTTGACCTGGGTGCAGAAGGATTCAAGATCCGCGATGGCGCCGGCCACCTCCGGGTTCTCGATATGTCCTTCGATGTCGAGGAAGAACAGGTATTCCCAAGCCTTTTTCTTGATGGGCCGGCTTTCGATCTTGGTGAGATTCAAACCGTGGGTCCGGAAGGGCTCCAGCATACGACTGAGGATGCCGGGCTTGTCTTCAAAGCTGAACATGACCGAGGTCTTGTCGTGGTCGGTGGGAACCGGGATCTTTTTTCCCATCACCAGAAAGCGCGTAAAGTTATGGTCGTGATCCTCGATCTTGGAGGCGATCCTCCTGAGGCGGTAAATATGCGCGGCCATTCCGCCTGCCACGGCCGCCGCGCTCTCGTCCTCAGCCGCGATTTGGGCGGCTCGCGCGGTGCTGGAAACTTCCATCAACTGGATGCCCGCGCAATTGTCGGCCAGCCATCGGCGGCACTGTTCCAATGCCTGTGTATGTGAGTAGATGCGGCGGATGTCATCCAGCTTGCCGGTTTTGGAGAGCAGGTCGTGGGAGACCTCCAGGTAGGTTTCCGCGATGATCTTGAGATCGGAATGGGCGAACATATCGAGGGTATGGGTCACGGCGCCCTCGGTGCTGTTCTCGATGGGGACCACGCCATAGTGGGCCCGATCCTTGGTGACCTCGTCAAAGATGGCGTGAATGCTGGTTTCCGAGAGCAGCCGAGCCGAGTGTCCGAACAGGTTGAGCGCGGCCATGTGGGTGAAGGTCGCCTTGGGACCAAGGTACACCACGCGCAGGGGGCTCTCCAGTGAGAGCGAGGCGGAGATGATCTCGCGAAAAACGCGGTGAATGGCCTCGGAGGGAAAAGGTCCTTTGTTGTTGCGCTCCAGGCGTTCAAAAATGGCGCGTTCCCGGCTGGGTACGTACACTTCCTGTTTTCGGTCGATCTTGATCTTGCCGATCTCGGTGACCCAATGAGCGCGCTCGTTGAGCAACTCCAGGATATGGTCGTCGATGGCGTCGATTCGGGCTCTCAACTCCTGCAGATCCATGGTGCGCCCCCGTTTGCCGATGGACAGAGAGCAGAGGGAGTGGTGTGCATTTCCTGCCGCCATCGGAAATCTGTTCTCTGAAGACTGTCGCCTTGGCGTGGCAATACTCTTAGCGGATTTGAAGGCTGAGCCCATCAAGGCGGCCAGGGGGGAATCTTAACAGAAATCGGCGGGGCCGGGGAGGTGAGTGCGCGCGGAGGAGGCAATTTTGTAGCCGGCGATCGCGAGCGCGTGATGGACGTTCATGGAGTGCTTGAATCCGTATTGGGGTATGCGCAGCTTGTCGCGGCAAAGGGACAGAAGTGCCCCCGCGATGCCGCCCGCCTCGTTGCCCAACAGCAGCCTGCAGTGGGTAAGCGGCTTCCAGTCATCGATGGAAAGGGCGTCCTCGCCAGTCTCCAGGGCGATCAGGGGCGCCTCGCTTTCCGCGAGCGCTTCCAGAAGATCGGGTTCGTAGCGGACGGGAATCCAGTGCTGGCAGCCGCGCGCGGACTTTTGTAAACGTGGGTGATCCAGGGAGATCCAGGGGCAGTTGTGCAGGACGCCCGCGAAGCCAAAGTTGTCCACCAGCCTCAGGACCGAGCCAAAATTGTAGGGGCCGCGAATGCGGTCCAGCACCACCTCCACCTGGAAGCGCGGCTGCCAGAGGCGGTTCGTGGGCGGCGGTTGGGGCGCTTGCTCGGCTTCCTCGCCGCCCAAGAGCGCGTGGAACGCCCAAAAACCCTGAAGCATTTCGATTGGGGCAAGCCATGCGGGCGGCTGATAGCGGTCGAGCCCGGTCCAACGCATCATTTGCCGATAGCGTTTCAGAAACCCGTTCAGATCCTCCGTGGCCAGGGCATTGCGGGCCAGGTTCGCGAGCAGCCGATGCTGACGCCCCACTTCAAGGCGCAGGAATTTTTGTCTGCCGATGGTGCTAGCGGATTTTTCCATTTTGGAGCTTTTGGGTTCGGATGGGTCGGCCATCGATGGCGCAGGGCGTTTCATCGAACATCAGGTTGCCGTTCTCCAATCGGAAGGGCGCGGCCTTGAAATCCTCGATCGCCAACTCGCCATGGTCCGGCTTGTGACCGGCGACCGAAACCGGAGAACCCGGCGGGAAGCCACTGACATCCGGCAACTCCATGTCGTTGCGCTTTTGGGCGACCAGGACCATGCCCCGCGATTCGCTACCGCGAATGTCGGCGGGCTTCAGGTTGGCCAATACCAATACCTGGCGATCGCGCAAATCCTCTTCCGTGTAATGCTTCACCAGGCCGGCCACGATGGGACGCGTGTCACCGGCGCCCAGGTCCACCCGAAAAAGATACAATCCCTCCGCGTTTGGATGGCGCGCCACCTCCAGAATTCGGCCCACGACAATCTGAAAACGGCCGAAATTGGGTTGGCTCCCGCTAAATTTCTTGCGCAATTTTTCCGCCTGAGCCGGATCGAGCTTGCGGTAGAGAATCTCGGGCCTTACGATCCGATGACCGTTCAGGCCGGCAAAGTCACCGAGCAGGGACCAATCCTGGTCCTTCAGGGCGAGCATGCGCATGATTCGTTGCGCGCTTTCGGGCATGTACGGTTCCAGCGCGATTGCCAGATCGCGGACGAGGTAGGTAAGGACGGACACGGTGAGATGGGCGCGCTCGGGGTTGGTTTTGATATCTTCCCAGGGCGCCATGTCCTGAAAGAATTTGTTGCCCCGGTTGCCGATGGCCAGGATGGCGCGCAGGGCCTCGCGCAGCTTGACCGCTTCCAGGAGTTGGGTGACGGCCTCGAGTTCGGCGCGGCATGCCAGCGTGAACTCGCGATGGGGCGCCTCCAGGGGATGGTCCGCGATCTCGCCTTCAAAGTTCTTGTTCAAGTACACCAGCGTGCGGTTGACCAGGTTGCCGATGTTGTCGATGAAATCGGAGTTCACCCTCTCAAAAAACTCGGCCCAGTTGAAGGCGGAGTCGTTGTTCTCGGGCCGAATCATCAGCAGGTAAAATCGCCACAGGTCGGTGGGTAGTCCGGTTTCGCGCACGTCCGTGCCGAACACGCCCACGTTGCGCGATTTGGAGAACTTGGTGTCCTCATAGTTGAGATATTCGGTGCTGTTGATGTGGTGCAGCATGGTCCAGGGTTTGCCCGATCCCAATAGGCAGGCCGGAAAGATTACCGTGTGGAAGGGGATATTGTCCTTGGCCATGAATTGGTAGAGCTGGACCTCCTCCGGCTTGCGCCACCAGTCTTTCCAGTTGGGATAGGCGTGGGCCGTGATGGAGATGTAGCCAATGGGCGCGTCGTACCATACGTAGAACACCTTGTTTTCATAACCGGGCCTGGGCACGGGCACGCCCCAGGAGAGGTCGCGCGTGATGGGGCGAGGCTGAAGGCCTTTCTCCAGCCAGGAACGGGTGGTTTGAATGGCGTTGCGGGTCCATTGTCCCCGCTGGCTGGATTGTTGAAACCAGGTTTCCAGCCGTTGCTGGAGCTGATCGAGGCCCAGGTAGAGATGAGAGGTTTCGCGCAGGATGGGTCGGGTGCCGCATATCTTGCAGCGCGGCTCGATCAGGGCCTCGGGCTCGAGCAGCTTTTGGCAGTGATCGCATTGATCGCCGCGCGCGTCCTCGTATCCGCAGTGCGGGCAGATGCCTTCCACGTAGCGATCCGCCAGAAAAATCTCGTCCTTGGCGCAATAGGTGCGTTGCGAGGTCTGCTCGCTGATCAGGCCGTTGGCGTCCAAATCCTGGTAGATGGATTGGGCGATCTCGGTCTGCTCGGGATCCGAGGTGCGGCCGAAATAGTCGAAGGAAATATTGAAATCCCTGTAGATGGCCACATGGATTTTGTTGTATTTGTCGCAGATGGCCTTCGGCGTCAGGCCCTCCTCGCGCGCCTTGTTCTCCGTGGCCGTGCCGTATTCATCATTGCCGCAGATATAGAGCGTGTCGTATCCGCGAGAGCGGCAGAACCGGGCGTAGACATCCGCCGACAACACGCTGCCGATGATATTGCCCAAATGCGGTACATTGTTCACGTAGGGCAGTGCCGAGGTGATTAACTTTCTCATGAATCTCTCCGCGGGCTTTACACCGAGCGAGGATGCAACCGGCCCGAAACAAGAGGCATCTTATACCAAGTTGGGAGCTTCAAGCTACAAGCGCCAAGCAATTTCCCCGGGGCTGGCAACCTGAAATTGCATAGCTGTCTATGCTTTTTCAATAAAATGGCCGGTTATTAAATGGATGCCGGAATAAAATGAAAAAAGTTGAAATTTTTGCTTGAACCTCCCGCGACGTCAGGTTCTAGCATCTCGGTTGTGGGTGGCGTTAGGCCTTGCCCGAAGGAGTCATCATGACCGGCTTGCCTTGGAAGATCGGCCAACTTGCCGAGCGTACGGGCGTTACCGTACGCACCCTGCATTATTACGAGGAGGTCGGCCTGCTCTCGCCCCGGAGGGCGTTTTCAAGTGGACATCGAGTCTATGGAAAAGGCGATATCCGGCGTTTGCAACAGATCCTGTCCTTGCGCCAATTGGGCTTCTCCTTGGAACAGATCCGTGATTGCCTGCAAGGGGAAGGCATGTCTCCCGGCGAGGTCGTGGCCCTGCAACTGCGCCGTTTGCGCGAACGGATGGAATCAATCCGGAAGCTCTACGGTCGTCTGGAAGGCATTGCCGCCCAACTTCAAGCGGCGGAAGATCCTTCCGTCGAAACCTTTCTACAAACAATCGAGGTGACGAAAATGTTGGACCAGTACTATACGCCCGAGCAGCGGGAAGAACTGCGCAAAC
>JBGTRP010000064.1:0-15465 GCA_041940685.1 Acanthopleuribacteraceae bacterium | reverse complement strand
AACTGGCCGGCGAGAAAAAGGTTGCGGGCATCGGAAAGGTTGCCTGGGCCGGCCCGGTCAGCCTACCCGCGGACCCGTCCCTTCCCGTGAGCAAGGAACTTCACATCAGTCTCTACCCCAATAATGGTGCGGTTGAGTTCGAGGTCAGCTCAAATGGCGATGGCAACAATCGGGTGCTGCACGCGCGCGGTCTGCTCCGATACGAAAACGGGGAGCCCGCCCCGCGTTGGGAGCCCCTGCCCGTGGCCGAAATTCAGCAAAGATGCCTTACCAGCTTGGATCGCGTTGAAGCTTACCGAATGCTGGAGCGCGGCCCCTTCGAATACGGCCCCACGCTTCAGGTGATTCAAGCCCTGTACCAGGGGGAAACCGAGGCGCTCGCGCTGCTGCGCCTGCCAGAGCTTTTAGAAGAATCCGCTCATGCCTTTACCCTCCATCCCAGCCTATTCGCCGGCATTTTTCAGACCGTCGAGCTGTTGCTTCCCAAATCGGAGGAACGAGACGACCCCTACCTGCCCTACACCCTGGATCGGGTCGAAATTTTAGGCCCGCTCCCCAAGACATGCTTCGCCCATGTCAATATCGAGAACCGGGGCGGCAAGCAGTCCGGCCGGGAATTCAGAATCCAACTCGCGGAAACCTCGGGCCGCGTTCTGGTCAAGATGGACGGTCTGGTGCTCAAGCCCTTCAGACCAAGCGCGATGCCTCTTGCCGAGCAAGAACGGGCGGGCTTGGAACCCGCCCTCTACTACCGGGATATTTGGGAGCGCTCCGATCTCGCGGCCACACGCACTCCCTGGTCAACCGTTCCCACCACGGCCCATCTTCTGCTCTTTGACAGCGATGAAACTCTTTTCGACACCTTCCGGAAACAAACCAGCGGCAAGGGCTTTGGCCCCAAGCATCTGTGGCTGGTCAAACCCGGGAAATCCTACAAAAAGCTTGGAGATTCCGTTTTCCAAATCGATCCGAACCAGGCTGAACACTATCAAAAATTGCTGGCCGCACTGAGAAGCGAAGGCGGCGCACCCGACCATGTGATTCACCTTTGGTCGCGGCGACAGTTTTCTAGCGCTACCCCCAAGCTCACCACCCTCTTACGTGAAAGCGTCTATTCCATCTTCCAATTGACCCGAGAGCTGATGTCCGCCCGTCCCTCCCATCCGGTCAAGCTGGTCTACGGATTCTTCGGCGGGAAGGACGCGCCCCAGCCACAGTACGCGGCCATGTCGGCGCTTATCAAGACCGTGCGCAAAGAAAACCCCCGCTTTCTCTATAAGTCCGTGGCCATCGACACCTCATCCCTGGACCAGCCCACCCCGCCTCCCGAGGACCTGGCGACCATCCTCTTACCAGAGTTCCAAGACAGTTGCATCAACGAACTGGAGATCCGCTTTGGTGAAAGCCAACGATGGGTCAAGCATCTCAAGGCATTTGACCCGGATAAATTCGTCAACAACTGGACCGCTCCCAGGCTGACCGAGGGCAACCTCTACCTGATTACCGGCGGCGCGGGCGGACTGGGCCTGATTTTTGCCCGCCATATTGCCGACCAGGTAAAAGCGACGCTTATCCTTACCGGCCGTTCCGAGTTGAGCGACCAGAAGAAAAACGACCTCCGCAAGTTGGAGGCCACGGGAAGCAAGATTCTTTACCGCCGCGCGGATATCGCCAAACGCGAGGATGTGCTTTCCCTCGTGTCGGAAATTCGCGAAAAGCACGGACCACTTAAAGGAATCATTCACTCCGCGGGCGTCATTCGCGATGCCGCCATTCTGAAAAAAACAGAAACGGAAATGGCGCAAGTGCTGGCCGCCAAGGTTTTTGGCACCGTTTATTTAGATGAAGCCACCCGTGGCGACAAGCTCGACTTTTTCGTCCTCTTCTCCTCCATGACCGCGGTAACCGGCAATGCCGGCCAAGCCGATTACGGTTACGCCAACCACTTTATGGACAATTTTGCCGAGTGGCGGGAAATCCTCACCGCCAAACAGGCCCGCTTCGGCAAAACCATCTCCATCAACTGGCCGCTCTGGCGCGAGGGCGGCATGCGCGTGGACGCCCAGACCGAAAAGCTGCTGGAAAAAACTACCGGCATGCGCCCGCTGAGCAAGGAAAACGGCCTATCTGCCTTCAGCAAGGGGCTGCGCTTCGCTACCAGCCGCTTCCTGGTAGTGGAGGGCGACAACCAAAAGCTCAGTCGCGTGCTGGAGGGTGGAGATTCTCGCGAGAAGGCATCTGCTTCCCAACAAACTCAGGTCCCACGTCCATCGCGACAGGATGATTCAGATGCTGGAGACACGCTCAACCGTCTGCGCAACGATCTGCAGGACTTTATTTCTCGCCTTCTCAAGGTCGAAAAGAAGGATATCGACCTCAGCGCGGACATGAGCGATTTCGGTTTCGACTCCATCACCCTCACCGAATTCAGCAATCATGTCAACGACCGTTACAACCTGGAAATCACTCCAGCGGTATTCTATGAGCATCCGTCGCTTGAGTCTTTTAGCGAGTTTCTGCTTCAGGAATACGCCGCCAACTTCAACGAGCATTATCAGCGCTCGGGCGAAACCGCGCCCCAGCCTACCAGGCAGGCGCCGGCAGAGCCAGGCCCCTCGACGGAATGGGCCCATCTCCTGCGCGATGAACCGCGAGAACGGCAACGATTCCATGAGCCCAGCGTGCAAATCAGCCTTCCGCAGGCGCCAGGTCCCGGCCCGGATGAGCCGGTGGCCATTATTGGAATGGCCGGTGTCATGCCCCAATCGCCGGACCTGGATTCGTTCTGGAACCACCTGGAACAAGCCGAGGACCTGATCAGCGAGGTGCCGGCGGATCGCTGGGACTGGCGGGCAATTTACGGCGACCCGGCGCTGGACACCAACAAAACCAACATCAAGTGGGGCGGGTTCATCGAGGACGCGGACAAATTTGACGCCGGTTTCTTCGGTATCTCCACTCTGGAAGCCCAGTTCATGGATCCCCAGCAGCGGGTTTTCCTGGAAACCGCCTGGAAAACCATCGAGGACTCCGGCTACCGGCCCTCGGATTTGTCCGGCACCAGAACGGGAATGTTCGTGGGCGTGGCCAGCAACGACTACATGGACCTGCTCAAGGATCAGCATCTCGAAATCGAGGCCCATCTCACGACCGGCACATCCCACGCGATCCTGGCCAACCGCATTTCCTTCCTGCTCAACCTGCGTGGCCCCAGCGAACCCATCGACACCGCATGTTCCAGTTCCCTGGTCGCCATTCACCGAGCCATCGAGGCCCTGCGCAATGGCGATTGCGACATGGCCATCGCGGGCGCGATCAACCTTTTGCTGAGCCCCACCATGTTCATCGCTGGCAGCAAGGCCGGCATGCTTTCCGAGGATGGCCGCTGTAAAACCTTCGACAAGGACGCCAACGGATACGTACGGGCGGAAGGCGCCGGCGCGGTCATGCTCAAGCCGCTGAGCAAGGCTAGGGCCGATGGCGATCAAATATACGCGATTATTAAGGGTAGCGCGATCAACCACGGCGGCCGGGCCAATTCGCTTACCTCGCCCAACCCCAATGCCCAGGCTGAGCTATTGATCCGCGCCTACGAAAGGGCCGACATCGATCCCACCACGGTCGGCTACATCGAAACCCATGGTACCGGGACTCCACTGGGCGATCCCATCGAAGTCAACGGGTTAAAAATGGCATTCAAGCAGTTGCTCGCCAAATGGGAGAAGCCGGCGCCGGAGAAGCCCTATTGCGGCATCGGTTCGGTAAAAAGCAATGTCGGCCACCTGGAAATCGCCGCGGGCATGGCGGGGCTGTTCAAGGTCATCCTGGCCATGAAACACCGCAAAATCCCGGCCAGCATTCAAATCAAAACCCTCAACCCCTACATCAAGCTGGAAGGTAGCCCATTCCAGATCGTTCGGAAAACTCGCGCATGGGAACCCCTCTTGAATGACCAGGGCGAACCCCTTCCCTTGCGCGCTGGCATCAGTTCCTTTGGATTTGGGGGCGCCAACGCGCATGTCGTGCTGGAAGAATGGTCGGAGCCTCGCGCGGAACCGCCAGCGCCAACTACCGGTTCCCTGCTCTTCGTTCTTTCGGCGAAAAACAAGGATCGACTCACGAGTTATGCCGCTTCGCTGGCGGCTTATCTCGATGGCCTCGAATCGAGTGAGAAGCAGAGAGCCGCCTTCCCCGCGGAGGTCGCCCACACCCTTCAAATGGGCCGCGAGGAGATGGAGGAACGCCTGGCCATCGTGGCCCATGACATCCTAGAGCTGATCCCCAAACTGGAATCCTACGCCAAAACCGGCGAAAGCGCCGATGAGGTTTTTCACGGCCATGTCAAGGCGGCCAGCGAGAAGGCGGGCCTACTCATCGAGGGTAAGGAAGGGCAAAACTTCATCAGGGCCATCATCGACGATCGCAAGTGGAACAAATTGGCTCAACTCTGGGTGATGGGGGTCTCCATCGACTGGAGACTGCTCTACCGCGATTCTGAAGACGCCATACGGCTACCAGCCCGCATTTCTCTGCCCCACTACCCCTTCGCCCGCACCCGTTTCTGGATTCCCCAATCCCAGACCGCCATGTCTGCTCCGCGAGCGCCGGGTGCGCTGGCTGGCCCGCATCCCCTGTTGGGAGCCAATACTTCAACCCTGCAAAAAGTGCGATTCCAAAGCATGTTGCGCGCGGAAGATTTCTTCCTTCGCGACCATGTCATCGGCAATGATTTGGTCCTGCCCGGCGTGGCTTACATTGAAATGGCGCGGGCCGCGGGAAGCCTGGCCGGTGAGAGGAAAGTTAACCAAATTCGCGATATCGTCTGGGCAAAACCCATATCCCTTGGCGACAAATCCCAGCCCCAGGCCTCGCGTGAGGTTCATGTACACCTGAATCCAAGCCCGGATGGCGTTGATTTCGAGATCAGCACGGCCGGAGAGGAGGGTATCCGCGAGTTCCATTCGGAGGGCCGACTCCTGTTTGAATCCGCGAGCGCCGAGCGCGCGGCCGACCAAAGGGTCGATCTAAACCGGGTCCGCGCCAACTGCTCCGAGGTGCTCGACCACGCGGCCTGCTACCGTCTGTTCGCCTCGCTGAACCTGAACTATGGCCCAAGCTTCCAATCGGTTCAGGAGTTGTGTCACGGCAAAACCGAGGCTTTGGCCAGGATCGAGCTCCCGCAACATCTGCACGCCGGGTTCGAAAGCTTCCTTCTTCACCCGAGCCTCATGGATGGCGCGCTCCAGGCTGTTAGCGGATTGTTGACCACTCCCGAACTTCAGGCCGAGGGCCCCTTTCTTCCCTTCGCCCTGCGAGAGGTCGAAATTTTCTCGGCGCTCACGCCGACCTGTTTTGCCCATGTCCAGTTTACAACCGGTTCCGACAACCCCTCGACCAGGGCTGGCCAAGTCAAAAAGTACGATATCAACCTGGTTGATGAATCCGGAAGGGTTTTGGTGAAACTCAAGGAGTTTTCTCTTAGAGTCCTTCCCTCCCCGGCTCGCGTGGATGCCCCCGCCTCTCGCCCGGCCCAGCCAGCCGCCCCAGGACCGAACGCGGAGACGCGGCCCTTACCCGTCCCGGCCATGGAAGCGCCGCATAAGGGCCCGAGCGGGCATCCCTTGATCGATGACTTTTTCATAGAAGAGGAAGATAGCGTACTGAGCTAGCCCAAAACCCGAGGATCTTGAAATCAAGCCGAGCCGGTCCCAGAGGCGGACCGCGGTTTAAGGTGAACACATGTCGTCTCATTCCCCAAACGCTCACAAAAACCCACGCAAGGTTTTAAAGAAAAATTTAACCAAACGGGATTTTGTGATCGGAGACCATCGAATTGGCGGGGTTCCCGCCCTGGCCGCGGCGGCCTATCTTGAAATGGCCCGCGCCACGGGTGATTTTTTGTTTCCCGACCGCAAAACAACCCGCCTGCTCGACATTCATTGGAATCGGCCTTTATGCCTCAACGCCCAATCCCGCGTGTTGGCCATCGGACTTCCCGAGCCCGGAGACCCGCCCACACTGGAGTTCTTTTCACGGGAAGGCGAGCAAAGGCAATCCCATGCCCAGATTACGCTGGATTTCGCCCAAATCCGGCAACCCAAGGGCGCCAAGGACCTAAAGACGTTTCGCGAGTCGCTGAGTGGCCATCTTCAGGGCGATCAGGTTTACGCGCTTCTGAACCGGTCCGGTCTGGAATTCGGGCCGGGGTTCCAATCGATACAGGAATTCCATTTCGAGAACGAAACCGGAATGGCGCATCTGAAGTTGCCCCCGGATCACGAAGCGAGCTTCGATTTGTTCGGTCTTCATCCCGCCATCCTGGAGGCGGCCTTCCAAACCGCGATCGCCACCCATCTGAAACGCTCCAAATCCAAGGGTTCCACTCATTTTCAGCCGATATCCCTAAAATCAGTCGACATATTTAGTCCCCTTTCTCGGGAATGTTACGCCCTGGTGACGTTGTCAGAAACTGAAGAGCCCGCCAAACACATTGAGGCCGATTTGGTGCTGGTAGACGCACATGGCCGGTTGCTCTCCCTGCTGCGCGGATTCGCCGCTGAACCAGTGGATCTGGCTTCCCTCGGCAGCCCCATCCATTTTTACCAGCCCACCTGGTTGGCGGCATCCCCGCCCGCACCGCTCTCGGAGCCGCAACTCAAGGCTTTCGGAAAAACCTTGGTCTTCGATGAGGGCACGGAACGCTTCGATCACCTATCTGAGGAAGTGAAAAAGGCCGGCGGTTCCACCGAAGATCTCGTGCTGGTCAAGTTCGGCAAGATCTTTCGCCAGATCTCCGATCAGGTATACCAGGTCAAAGCCGATTCCGAGGAGAGTTTCACACGTCTTTTCGCGGCGCTCGCGGAACGGAGCTTCAGACCGGATCGCGTGCTTCATTTGTGGTTACTGGACCACATCGCGGCCGGAGACGCGGATGGCCACTCCAGCGCGGAAACCATCACGGACCCCCTGAACTGGAGCATGTTTTCTCTATTTCAGATCAACAAGGGCTTGATGACCCTGGAAACCGAGGATCGGGTTCGCCTGTATTGCGCCTACCGCAACCCAACGGACATGGCCCTGCCGCTCCCCGCGGCTACCGCATGCTATTACCGTACGGTGAGCATGGAGAATTCCGATATCGAATTCCGGCTTTTAGAGGTAAAGGGTGCGCTCCCATCGCCGGGAGAACTGCTTGCCGCGCTTTGCCACGAGGGCCCGGAATCAGAAACCGCGAACAACGGAAACTACTACCGCCTTCGGGAAAATAACCTGGAGCAATACGCATTGCGCTCGGTTGATCTCTCTTCTCCTCGAAGCCGCGTAACCGAACAACCCGCGACGCTTCTCAAGCAGAAGGGAACCTACCTCATTACGGGCGGGGCCGGTGGGCTGGGCAGCATTTTGGCGCGCGAATTGGCCAGCTTGGTCAAGGCCAACATCGTGCTGCTTGGCCGTTCCGAGTTCAAAAAACCGCAGCGCAAATCCCTGAAAGCCATCAAAAGCGCGGGCGGCAACGCCACCTACATTCAGGCCGATATTACCGATAAAGAATCGCTGACGGCCGCGCTCGCCAAAGCGAAGCAGTCGTTTGGTCCCATTCAGGGCGTTTTTCATTGCGCGGGCGTCTTACGCGATGCGCTTTTTTTCAACAAAAAGACGGAGGATTTCAAGGCGGTTTTGCTGCCCAAGGTTCACGGTACGCTTCGCCTCGATGAAGCCACGTCGCAAGAACCGCTCGACTTCTTTGTTTTGTTTTCCTCCGCCGCGGCTACCCTGGGCAACGTGGGCCAATCCGATTACGGCTTCGCCAACGGTTTCATGGACGCCTTTGCCGAGGCGCGCAACCATCTCCGGGAAAAGGAGACAAGGCCAGGACATACCCTCTCCATCAATTGGCCGCTCTGGCTGGAAGGCGGCATGGCTCCCGAACAAAAAAAGATCGACGAGCTGGTCGAGACCACGGGCATCCTGCCCCTGCGGACCGCGCAAGGCCTTTCCGCGCTCTGGACCGCGCTCGAATCGGGTCTGTCTCAGGTCATGCCGCTGAGCGGCGACAAGCGACAAATCGACCGCTTGAACCGGTTAGACCCGGTGGAAGAAACGCCATCCCGGGTAAAAACCCATGCGCCCGCGCCAACGCCCGCACGAGTCGACTCGGACTCGGGGGTTTCCACGGAGCCGCCTGCCCCCGCCGCGCAACCGGGAACGGGAGACGATGGCGAAACCACCCACGAGCGGGCGACGGCCTACTTGATGGGCGTGATCGCCAAAGCCCTGCGCGTACCCGAATCCGACATCAAGGAAGAGGAGTCCTTTCAGGAATACGGCGTGGATTCCTTTCTCACGCTTAAAATCATCAAAAACCTGGAAAAGGATTTCGGCCGGCTCCCCAAAACCCTGCTGTTCGAGTTTTTCAATGTTTCGGACCTGGCCGGCTTCTTCAGCGAAAAACATTCCGAAACCCTGCGGGCGCTGCTCGGCCAACCCGAACCCCAGGAGGCCGAGCCCTCGGTTGCCGCCCCGGAAGCTCAAGCCCAACCACCGGTAGAGGCAACTTCCCCTCCGCGGGAAGAAACGGCCGCGGCGGAGCCTGCCGCCCCCGATTCCGAAAGCCTCGCGGAAAACGCGGCGGCCTACCTCACCGCCACCATCGCCCGGGCGCTGCGCATCCCTGAAAGCGATATCAAGCAGGAAGAATCCTTCCAGGAATACGGCATCGATTCCTTTCTCACCCTCAAGATCATCAAAAATCTGGAAAAGGACTTCGGCCGGCTCCCCAAAACCCTTTTGTTCGAACACTTCAACATCTCGGAGCTGGCAGGCTACCTGGCGGACAAACATGGCCCCACCCTCGCGGCCCGGTTCGCGCCCCAAACTCCAGTTCAAACCAAACCAGCCCCCGAACCCAAGGTCGACCCCCAACCCAAATCCCCCTCTCCGAAACCGGCCAAGAAGGCGACGCCAGCCCAGGAGCCCGTTTCGCCCGCGCCGCCGTCTGGAAAGCCCATCGCCCTGCTGGAACGGCAGTTGGCGGATCATCCCGGGCTCAAATCCGTGGTGGAAAGCATCCTCGATGCCTGCAAGGTGGAGGGCTCCATTTCGCGCGGCACCCGCAATATCGCGCCCTATCTGTTCCTCGGCGGGGAGCGGCGGGGCTACTTCAACTTCAACCGCAACGAAGAAATCCTATTGGTTTATGCCTACACCGGGCCCGAAAACTATTTCCACACTTTGGTGCTGGAGGCGTTGGACTACTGTAAATCCCAGGACCTGCACCTCAACATCCTCTCCGAGGAGCGGTTGGAGGAGGTAGGCGGGCACCGTTTCACGGCCACGCCCTTCGGCGCCACACAACGGATCAAAAACCTACCCAAATTTACCCTTTCCGGCAACAAGATGCGCCGCCTCCGCTATTTGGTGCAGAAGTTTGAACGCGTGGGCAAATGCCATACCGAGGAATATATCAGCGGCACCGATCCCTCCACCGAGGCGGCCATCGCGGCCGTTCTCGACCAGTGGTGCGAATCCAAAACCATGGTCAACCCTCTCATTTGGAGCGTCAAGGAAGAGATACTCTCCGGCACCCTGAGCAAAAACCACCGCATTTTCCTCACCTATCTGAACGAGAAGCTCGAAAACGTCATCATCATCACCAAAATGTCCTCCGACAAGGGCTACCTGATGGATCTGGAGTTCTACCCGGCCAACATGCCGCTGGGCGGGCTGGAATTCGCCATCAGCCGCATCATCCAGCAATTGATCGAGGAAGGCTGCACCGTCTTCAGCCTGGGCGGCACATTCGGTCCCGAGCTCGATCCCTCGCCCAATGCCGACGAGGAGATCGAGAGCATCCTGCGCAATCTGCGGGAGCGGGGCGTTTTCAACGGCAATGGCAATTTGCAATTCAAGAACAAGTTCCGCACGGAAAACGCCACCATTTTCCTTTGCCGTCCCGATGGCGGAGACCCCGGCACCGTAACCGATGTGATCATGATGATCGCCGACCCCTCGGAGGCCAAACCCCTGGCCGACAGCATTCCCAAGCTGCGGGAATCGAAAAAAACCGCCAAACCCAAGGCCGAACCCAAGCCCAAGGCGCAACCCCGCTTGGACGGCGAAACACGGCGCCGCACCGCGGTTTTGGAGCAATACGGTTACAATCCCGGGCGTTTTCCCCATGAAAAGGTGGAAATCGAGCTGATGACCGATTCCTGGGCCGAGTTGGATATCGACGGCGTCCACAAGCGGATCGAACAATTGACCGCGCGCCTTCGCGACCCACAAAACCTGGATCAGTGCCTGCGAAGGATCTTCCCGTTCAAGCACCTCATCCCGGTGGCCTCGGGACGCATGGCGGAAACCTTCTTCATCCAGAACTGGGCGCGGAAAAACCATCGCGTCATCCAAAACCTGCTGTTCCCCACTTGGATCTTCCACCAAATCAACCATGACCTGATTCCCGTGGAAATCCCCGATCCGGAAGTCTTCAACCTCGCTTCCAACAAGTTATTCAAGGGCAACATGGACTGCCGCGCCCTGGAGGCTACCCTGCGCGAGGAAGGCGATCCCATTGCCTTCGTGGCCATCGAGGTGGGCAACAACGCGGCCGGAGGCTATCCCATTTCCATGGGCAACCTGAAAGAGGTCAAGAGCCTGATCGCTCCCCGGGGGATCCCACTGGTGCTCGACGCCACGCGCATCTTGGAAAACGCGAAGTTCATCCTCGACCACGAGGACGGATACCTGGGCATGGACCTTTGGGAGATCGTGCGCGAGATCTGCTCACACGCGGATGCGATTACCGCCAGCCTGGGCAAAGATTTCTGCATCAACATGGGCGGCGTGATCGGCGCCAATGACGAGGATCTCTACCACAGCATTCAGGATCTGTTGGGCACCAATGGCAGCGGCCTCAATGTGGTGGACAAGAAGCTCATCGCACTCTCGCTCCATGACCGGGCCCATGTGGAAGCCCAGGTCAAGCAGCGCATGCAAAATGTCAAAACCCTCTGGAAGGCCTTGGTTCGCAACAATATTCCAGTGGTTCAACCCTACGGCGGGCACTGTGTGCTGATCGATGTCAAGCAAATTTCCGAGCTGAGCGGGTTCGAGTTCCCCATGCAATCCTTCCTGGCAGGGCTTTACCGCGAAACGGGCATTCGCGCGGGCGTTCACAGCGCGGGCATGCAGAAGAATTCACCGCTCAATGGCCTGGTGCGCCTCGCCGTTCCGGTCAGCACCACGCCCGAACAGATTCAGGAAGCCATCTCCCGGCTCACCCGCCTTTTCGAGAGCAATCGGCCCTTCCCCAACCTTCGCCAGGTCAACAAACCACCGGGATTGTTCGGCGAGGCAAAGGCGGAGTTCTGTTTGGACGGAGAAACGCCCCGTGTCGCCGAGGGCGGCGGCCGCAAAATCAAAGCCGAGGCCACTCACCTTCCCGGCGGCGCTGACCGAGTCGAACCGCCGAGCCGGCCCGCGCCGAAATCGAGGGTTACCGCGAGCCGGAATCTTCGCGACGGCGATATCGCCATCATCGGCCTTAGCGGTCGCTATCCCCTGGCCGATAACCTTGAGGAGCTGTGGCAGAACCTTGCCAAGGGCCGCGATTGCGTGGTCGACGCGCCCCTCAATCGGCTGGATTACCTGCCCGGCAAAGAATTTGGACCCCACCCGGAAAAGAAACGCGGCGGTTTCATCAACGATGTGGATAAATTTGATTGCCTGTTCTTCAACATCCCACCCAGGGAAGCCATCAACATGGACCCCCAGGAACGCCTCTTTCTGGAGACCGCGTACCTGGCCCTGGAAGACGCGGGCTATCACCCCGACAGTCTCATTCAAAAGCTCGGCTCGCGCCGGGTAGGCGTGTTCGCGGGCGCGGTCTGGCAGCTCTACCAAATCGTGGGCGCCGAGGAAATGCTGAAGCAGAACCCGGCCACGCCCAATTCCTTCCACTGGCGCATTTCCAACCGTGTTTCCTATTTCATGAATTTCAGCGGGCAAAGCTTCACCGTGGACACCGCCTGTTCCTCCAGCTTGACCGCGATCCACTTGGCCTGCGAGGCGATCCGCACCGGCGAGTGCGAGGCGGCCATCGCGGGTGGCGTCAACCTCGACGTTCATCCCGCCAAGTACCGCATTACCCGCGTGGGCAACGTGCTCTCCGAGGATGGGGTTTGCCGCACCTTCGGCAAGGGCGCCAACGGTTACGTGGCGGGCGAGGGCGTGGGCGCGATCCTTCTCAAGCCGCTGAGCCGCGCCCTCGCGGACCACGACCACATCCGCGGCGTCATCAAGAGCACGGCCATGAACCACGGCGGCAGGGCCAGTGGTTTTTCCGTACCCAACCCCAACGCCCAAGCGGAGTTGATCGTTCATGCCCTGGAAAAGGCGGGCGTCGACGGCAAGACCATGGGTTTCATCGAGGCCCATGGAACCGGCACCGAATTGGGGGACCCGGTAGAGATCGTCGGCCTGACCACGGCCTTCCGCAAGTATACCGACCAAAACCGTTTTTGCCCCATCGGCTCCATCAAAACCAATATCGGCCATCTGGAGGCCGCGGCTGGGATCGCGGGCATCACCAAAGTGCTTTTGCAGATGGAGCACGGCCAACTCGCGCCGTCTCTGCATTCACGCGATCTCAATCCGCTCATCGATTTCAACAGCTCCCCGTTTTACGTGCAACAGGATCTCACCGCCTGGAAACCTGCCGTGGAACGCGACGCGGCTTTGCCCCTGCGCGCGGGAACCAGTTCGTTCGGGGCGGGCGGCGCCAACGTCCATATCATCCTCGAACAATTCCCCGAGCCCAGCACCGAGGAAGCTTCCGGTGAAGCGGAGACAAAGCCGGAAATCCTGGCGCTCTCCGCCCGCGACGAAAACCGCCTGAAGGCTTTTGCGGCAAACCTGGCCGACTGGCTGGAACGGGATCTCGCGCGCGAAAAACCCGCGCCCCGCCATACCCTCGCCAACATCGCCTTCACCCTACAATACGGGCGCCGACCCTTGGATGTGCGCCTCGCGCTGGTCTCTACCTCCAAAAAAGACGCGCTCGCCCGGCTGCGCGCATTTCTCGCGGGCGAGGAATCGGCCGTCATGACCGGGGATGTCCGCAATCGCCAACCCGGCGAGAAACCTTTGCAAGGCAAACAGCGCCGTGAGCTGGTGCGCGACCTGATTCAGGCCGGCAAGCCCGAGGCCATCGCGGAGCAGTGGATCAGGGACAACTTCCGCGAATGGGAAAAGCTGCCCGCCGCGGAGGCGCGCTGGCGCATACCCCTGCCGACTTATCCACTGGAGCGCGAGAGCCACTGGATTCCCATTTCCCCGGCCAGGCTACTGGTGGTGGCGGGCGACGGCGGCGCAACCGGAAAGGTAGCCGCGCTGCATCCACTGATCGACCAAAATACATCCAACCTCAAGGAACAGAAGTTCAACAGCCTGCTGCTGGGAGAGGAATTCTATCTGGCCGATCACATTGTCGGCGGGCAGAAGGTCCTGCCCGGCGTGGCCTATATCGAGATGGCGCGCGCCGCGGGCGAACTCGCCGCGGAGGGCCCGGTCCGCCAAATGAAAAAGGTTGTCTGGGCGAGGCCCATCGCGCTCGGCGAAGGTTCCCAAGCCGTGGGCATAAGCCTGGTCCCCACCAGCGCGGAGGAGGCCGCCTACGAGGTAACCACCCGGGATGAAGACGGCAAAAAAGTGCTGCACTCCAAGGGCAATCTCTTTTTTGCCGACCCTGAAAAGCCCCTGCCCCCGGCGCCCAAAATCGATATCGCGGCCATCCGGGAGCGATGCTCTAAGCTCATGACGCCGCAGGATTGCTACCGCCGGTTCCGCGAGGATGGACTCGCATACGGCCCCACCTTCCAACCCATTCAAGCGCTGCATTACGGCGATTCCGAGGCCATTACCGAGCTGAAACTACCCGAGGGCGCCCGTCAGGGCTTCAACGATTTCCTCTTGCATCCCTCCCTGATGGACGGCGCGCTTCAAACCGTTTTGGGCCTGGTCGGCCAAGCGCCCGAAGATGTGGGCAAACTCTTCCTGCCCTTCGCCTTGGGCGAGTTGGAAATCTTCGCACCCCTGAGTGAGACCTGCTACGCCTATCTGCAAAGGCTTGGCAAGGCGGACGACGGTTCCTCCATCAAGAAATTCCATGTCCAATTGGCCGACGCCAATGGAAACGTGCTGGTCGAGATCAAGGATTACCTGATCAAGCTGATCCAGGACCCGGCCGCCACCGGCGCCGCAGCCGGAATGAACGTGGAGGCGGTTACCTACAGAGGAGCCTGGGAAGAGACGCCCGCTCCGGCGCTGCAACCGGAGTTGCTCGCCCAACCCATGCTGATCCTCGACGCCGAAGAGGAGGTTTGGAGCGCCCTCAAAACGCGGTCTTCCAACCCGGACACCATTTTCCTGGCCAAACCGGGCAAGGATTTTCAAGACCTCGGCAAGGGAATCTACCAGTTGCGGGTGGGCGAACGGGAGGATTACCTTCAACTGGCCGAGGCCCTGGCGGCCAGGGGTCCGCTCCCTAAAAATATCCTGCACCTCTGGGCCCGGGGCCGCTTTGACGGCGAGACCGAGTCCCTGGACGCACAGTTCCGCCACGGCGGATATGCCCTTCTTTTCCTGACACAGGCTTATATGGAAATGAAGAACCGCGAACAGGTTCGCGTGCTCTCCGCCTACATCCAGCCGGACGGCGAACCCCAGCCTCAGCACGCGGCCCTCAGCGGCTTTACCCGCACCATCCACTCCGAGAATCCAAAGTACATCTACAAAACCATCGCCATTGCGGCCGGTCAGGCCACGCTCTCACCCGAGGCCTTGCTGCAAGACCTATTGCCGGAATTTCAGGCCGACGACGAGGTAGAGCTTCATTTCGCCGAGGGCAAGCGGCGACTTCGGGTGCAAAAGCCTTTCGATCTCAAGAGTCTGGCCGCCGACAAACCCTCCCTCCTCAAAGAAGAAGGAGTCTACCTCATCACCGGCGGACTTGGGGGCCTTGGCCTGATTTTCGCCCGTTACCTCTGTGAAAAGCTGCGGGCGCGGGTGGTGCTCACCGGCCGTTCCGAGCTCAACGCGGACAAACAGAACAAGCTGCGCGAGTTGGAGAAATCCGGCGGCAAGATCGTCTATATCAAGGCCGATATCTCGAACACCGAGGATGTGAAACGATTGGTGGCCGAGGCCAAGCAAAGTTTCGGCGGTCTCCATGGCATCCTGCACAGCGCCGGCGTCATCCAAGACGCCTTTGCGCTTAAGAAAACGCCGGAAGAAATCGATCGCGTACTCGCGCCCAAGGCCTTTGGGGCCGTCAACTTGGACCGGGCCACGCTGGCGGAAAAACTGGATGTGATCCGCGAGCACCTCCGCGCTGACCTTACCCTTGAGTCCCTTTCTCATCTGGTCGAACTGGCGCACGATCTCATCGACCATCTCCTCGGCGGCGCG
>JBGTRP010000063.1:0-15487 GCA_041940685.1 Acanthopleuribacteraceae bacterium | reverse complement strand
CTCTTCCGTGGTCAATTCGTGGTCGTCGTCATGGTCCCAAACACGGGGCGCGAGGGGCGCGAAGGGGATGTCCGGCAGCTCAAAGCTAGGAAGGAACCCCTCGAAATCGAAACGGAAATCATCCAAACCGCCCATGCTGATTTGAATGTTGAGCACCACGCCCTGACCGTTGAGGTACAAGGGTTGGATGCGTCTGGGAGAAAGGGCGTCGGAGGATCGTGGCCGGCGCCAGTGATCGTCCTCCTCGCCGAAGGAGGTTTTGATGATTTTGGCCATGATGTCGAGCTCTTTTTTGAGCTTGTCGAGATCTACATCCGCGGCCTGGACCCCGGGCGCGGCCAGTCCGATGAAGGTAAAAAGCGCCAGCGCCCATGCGGAAAGTTTCGCGGTATAGCTCATAGTATCTCCTTTTTATCTAGGTGTTTCGAGAAGCTGTTCAATTTTGATTTTTGTTCACATAACTCGCCAGCGAATACAGGTTTTCGCGGTGTAGGTTCTGGCGGGTCAACAGCGTGTTCATTTGCGATTCGATCAGGATCATGTCCTTGGCCCGCCGCGATTGCCATTCGTCCATCAGCAGTTGCGCCAATTCGGCCCTTTCCGCCTCGTTGAAGTCGTTCATTTGTACCAGCACATCCTTGAGGTAGGCCTCCTGGTCGCGGCGATATTGGTTGAAGGCCTCGCGGAACTGAGTCGCGGATTGGTTTTGGGCCTGAAACACGGCCTGTTCGAGGCTCTGCCGCCAGGCGCGCGTGTCCCGCTCGGCCTCCATGCTCGACCCGAACCGAATATGCACGCCATCCCCGTCGCGGGATATTTCTACCCGCAACAACACCAGCGCGGCCAGCAGCATGCAGGCCGCGAGAGGCGCCCAGGTATACCAAAGCGGTGGCCGCTGGCGGCGCGCAAAGCCCAAATGGGGTTTCTGCCAAGGGGGCGCGGTCTCCTCGACCCAATTTTTCGCCGCGGCCGCAACGCGTTCCGAGGCCCGCGACAACTCGTGGCAGTCGGGGCAACCGGCGATGTGTTGCGCCACCGGGGATGGCGCCGCCTCGGGTCCCTCTCCCGGTTTTTTTTGTAAAATCCAATCGCGGGTTTCCTTACAACGCATGTGCTACCTCCGATAGGGCCTTGATCTTCTTCAGCGCGCCGTACAGTCTCGACTTCAAGGTATTGGACGAGACTCCCAGGTTCTCCGACATTTCTTCAAAGGTGAGCTCCTGAAAGAATTTGAGCTCCACCACCATCCGCTGCTCCTGGCTGAGGTGTTCGAGTAGGTTCAAAACAGCCCGGTTCTCCTCGTGGCGCATAAGGGAGCCCACGGGGTTCGCGGACGGGGACGGATCTTCGAAGCTCTCCTCCATCGGTAGGTTCTCAACCGGCCGCTTCTTGCGGTAAAAGTCGACCGCGCGGTTGGAGGCGATCTTGAAGATCCATGAGGAGAACTTGGCCTTTTGACCGTAGCTTTCCAGGTTCCGGTATACAGAGAAGAAGATCTCCTGCATCAGATCCATGGCGTCTTCCCGATTGCCCGTCATCCGCAATGCGAAGTTATAGATTCGTTTTTCGTATCGGTTGATCAACTTCTCCCAGGCGGCTTCCTTGCCCTCCAGGGCTTTGGCAACCAGGGATTGATCGGATGGTGAGGTGAACATCGATGCTCCCGTCCTCGTGTCACACGTAAAGTCGAAGGATGTCCAAAAAAAGTTTGATCCGGATTAAAAAAAGCAAGTTTGCGCTCTTCCTCCCCAAACCCCGGTCTCCAGCCGCCGAGGTTTCTCACCAGGCGCGGAGAGCCGGGCTCGATTTCTCCTCGATGTTATGCGGCTCCTGAGCAGGCAATCGATCAACAAGCGGTCGCGTGCGGGCAAATAACCGCGAGGGTATACCAGCCAAGTCGCCTTGTCGCGCGCGACGAATTCCTCCAGAACGGGGATCAGCTTCCCCTTGGACAGCGGTTCTTCCACGTAAAAACTGGCGATGATTAGGAGCTCAGGGATTTGAGTAGCTTGCGGCCCCGCGCGCGCATGGCCGCGGTGCCGTTCATGCTGAGGTTCTCGATCAGGAAACGGATCTCGGGCGTGAGCGCGGGGTCGTGGCGCGTCAGGTCGGCCATGCCCTGCATGGCGCAGGTTTTGACGATGCTGTGGCGGTCTTCCAAATAGGCTTGGAACAGCCGCAGCACCCGGTCGATATCCGTGGGGGAAAGCGCCAGCGCGGGTAAAATTTTGCAAATCTGTTCGCGGACTTCCCATTGCTCCAGCGGCGCCACCTCTTCCAGGATCCGGTCCTTGTAGGGCTGCACCAGATCCGGCCGTTGCCCGGCTACTTGCATCAGCGCGTGCGCGGTGCGGGAGCGCAGGATCGGGTCGTCGAACAGCAGGCCCGCGAACAGCTCTTCCATCAAGCCCTCGTTGCGCAGCACCTCGGCCGCGACCTCCGCGGCCGCGCCCACAGAACGGCGGTCCCCGCCCGTGAGTTTGTTGAGGATTCCGCCCATCACGACCTCCCAGAATGCCGTTTACGCTCGGTTGCTCGAATAGGCCATCATAACAAAACGGAAGCGGAGGGGTTCCATTGGCTTTTATCGCCTTAACCGATGACCGCTTTCTCAGGGAAGTCGGGCGATCATCACCTCGTCATCGCTTTGAATGATTTGGCCAAGCGATAGGCGCCGTCCATCCGCGCTCACGTGAAAGGCCGGGCCCAGGTAGGGAATGGTGCGCGTCGCCCGAAAAATTTCCCGCGGCTTTTCCTCTGAAACATGCTGAAACATAAGGGCATTGTCCCCGCGTTGGATATAGAAGAGGCCGTCGCGGCAAACCTGCCAATTGCCCCAATCCATAGGGCCCAATCCTTGCCAAATCCGCTCCTGCTCCCCGCCCGCCACCGGGATGCGAAAAATCCCCGCTTCATTGATGCGGGAAAAATATAGAAAGCGGCCCTCGGGGCCCTCCTGGGCCAGGAAGCCGCCTTCTTGGGTAATGCGCTGAGGATCGGATTGCGCGAGCCGCCGACGCCAAATCTGCCAATCCCCGCTTTCATCGGAAGCGAAATACACCCAATCGGAGGTCGGCGAGAAACGGGCGTTGACCTCGTTCCACGGCGTACGGGTCAGTGGTTTGGAGGTGCGGCCATGGGAATCGACCAGGTAGAGATCGGACTGACCCTGATGGCGGGCGTCGTAGATAAGGGTTCGGCCGTCTGGCGACCAATCCACGGTTCCCGCGACCAGACCCCGCAGCCGCGTGTGGCGGATCAGCGAACCTCCCTCCATATCGCCGGACCAAACCTCGAAGGATCCCGTGCGATTGGAGAGGAACGCGAGCCGTCGGCCATCCGGCGAGATTCTGGGATGCAATTCCGAGCGGGTGGAGGGCATGAGCGGGACGGGCTCGCCGGAAGCCTTTTGGGACCGGTCCAGGCTGATAGACCAAAGTCCGGTGACATCCGCGTAGTTCTTGTAAATCAGGGACGGGGCATCGCGGGCCAGGCTCGGGTAGGTAACCCAATCATCGGTAATGGGAAGGCGTTCGGGCTTTCCACCCTTGTAAGGAAGACGCCAAAGCGCGAACCGCCCATCTCGGTTGAAGGAAAAAACCAGGGCTCGGCCATCGCGGGTCCAGTCCAAGCCGCGGATTCGGCCAACGGAATGGGCGGTAATCCGGCGGGGTTGGCCGCCCTCCGCGGGGATCGCGTAGATATGGTGCAGATCCTTGGATTCCTTACGCAGGAAGGCCAACTCGCGGCCATCGGGAGCATACACCGGCTGCCAGTCGCCCTCGCTGTTGGGAACCGGCTCCGTCAGCAGCTCGGGTTGCCCGGTTTCGAGGTCCACGCGGAAGATTCCCTGAATGCCCGTATCCTCATGGATCGCGTCATAGACGAGATAGCGCCCGTGGGGAGACCAGTTCAAATGGCGGATATTGGGAAGGCATTCGCCCATCCTTTCCGCGGGCCCGCCGTTGATGGGAACGCGAAAAAGTCCGCAGGTCTCGCCGCCCGCGAGGAAGGCCAGATAGCGGCTGTCGGGTGACCAGGCGGGCAGCACCTCGATCAGGGGGTCGCGCGTCAGGCGGATGGGATTGTCCGCGCCGATGGTTTGGACATAAATATCCCAATTATCGCCCTCGGGACCTTGCCACGCAAAGGCCACATGTTGCCCATCGGGTGAAAGCACCGGATGGACCTGCGTTCCGGTAAGGGTCACCGCGGGGGTCGCAATCAGGGCCGGAGAAACGTGGGTCGGGCGAGGTTGGAATAGCGCGAATGCCAGAAAACCCAAAAGGCCGGCCGCGGCCAGGGCGAGTGAAATCTTCCCCCATCCTCTCGCCCGGTCCACGTTCTTGGAAACATCCAAGATCGGATCTCCCGGGAAGTGTTCGTGTACGGGGTGTTCCAGACGAACCGGCGCAATCAGCCGGTAACCCGTTTTGCTGATCGTTTCCAGGTAATGCGGTTTTTGCCAGTCATCGCCCAGGGCGTTGCGCAGCCGCGATATGGTGCGCGAAAGCGTGTTTTCGGTGACATGGGCGCCGGACCAGACGACTTCCAAAAGCTCGTCGCGGCTGATGACCGTACCCGCGTGCCGCGCCAAATAGGTCAAAACGGCCATGGTTCTGGGCTCCAGCTTGCGGTCTCTGCCTTCGGCGGCGATGCGGTTGAGATCCGGCTCCACCAACCAGTGGCCCACCAAAAACCGTTTGAAATTTAGCTGATCCATCGGTACCCGCCAATCGTTTCGAGCGCCGGCGCCCGGCTTGTCAGGGTTTTGTCACCCGATCATCACCCTTTTGTCCGGCTTGGCGCGGAATGAAACTCTAAAACTCTTTTACGAGAGGTTCCCCGATTCCGTCTTCTTTTCCGGATCGGGAGAGATATGAAAAGGAGTGTGTAACCATGAAAGCAAGCTTAATTTTCCTCGTGATTTTCCTTTCCGTCCCCTTGTGGGGCCAGGGCAAAAGCCCCCATCCCAAAAAGAAAGCGTTTCACGACTTTCAAAGTTGGCCCGCGCTGGCGCCGGGTCAGGTCTCGCTCAAAAATTTTGTTCCCTTTCGGGCGATGTATACCCGCACCTATCGGCAGGGCGCCGGGCCCAAGGCGGGCGAATCGCGCACGGACCGGGTCATCATCACCGCGGAGCAAGTGGGTTGGGACGGCCGCGAGGCGGTGCTGATGAACATGATCGACAGCGCGGAGGCCCATTATGACGACACCAATGGCCGCGGCTTTTCCAGCTATATTGACCGGGAAAACCTTGCCGTGCTGTTCGAGATGGGTCCGGTTCCGGGTAAGGGCAAAGACTATTACCTCTTGCGCGTCCTCGAGGACAAATTGGTGGGGACCTTTGTGACCACCGACAAAGGAGATTCCCAAAACCAGGTCATGGAAACCAAAAATCCGGGATTTGGCGCGCCCGCGCCCTGGATGTTGGCCTCCATGAAACTGGAAACCGGTCAAAACATCCGCTTCGAGCCCGTGTACAGTGTCGGACTCGGCCCCTTGAACGCGAAATCCCCCTTTCGAGTGCTGGGCGTGGAGAAAGTTCAAGCTCAAGACGGCAAGGACTATCAGGCGAGGGTGGTGGAGAGTGTCGCCAACCTCACCAGCCCATGGGTTTATCGAACCTATCTCATCGATCGTCCACCTTACCTGGTCCGCCGCGAAAGCCTGAACCTGGACACCGGCGAAAAGAAAATATACATGGACCTGGTCCACTTTCAAACATTTGGGCAATAGCGCTGCCGGGGCGGGCCTCGCCGCCCGCCTCATCCCAGGCCATGTTTCTTCATGCGCCGCCAAAGGGTGGCGCGGCTGATGCCCAGAGACTTTGCGGTCGCGCCCCGGTGAAAGCCGTGGGCGTTCAGCGCCTCGGTGAGCATGGCTTTTTCCCGGTCAGTATGGGTGGTGTTCCGCGTGGCGTTTCCCGGTGACGCATTTTTCAAGGTAGGAGGAAAGTCCTCTAGCTGCAGCAGGGGTCCGGCCGCCAGCAGGGACGCGCGCTCGATGGCATTGCGCAACTCGCGCACGTTGCCGGGCCAGGAATATTCCAGCAGCGCGCGCTTGGCCTCCGCGCTGATGCCCTCGGCTTTTTTTGCGAACTTGCCGTTGAATTCCCTTAAAAAATGGCGGGCCAGCAGCAGAATATCGTTTTCCCGATCGCGTAATGGCGGCGCCTCGAAACCGATGACGTTTAAACGGTAATACAAGTCTTCTCTGAAATGGCCCGCCTCGATCATCTCTTGCAGGTTGCGGTGGGTGGCGGCGATGATGCGCACATCCACCCGGCGTTCCCTGGCATCGCCTACCCTTTTGAGCGTTCCCTCCTGTAAGACGCGCAACAGCGCGGCCTGGGCGCTGCCCGTGAGCTCGGCTACCTCGTCCAGAAAGAGCGTGCCGCCATCCGCTTGCTCGAAGAGGCCGGCCCGGTCGGAGCTCGCCCCGGTAAAGGCGCCGCGTACATGTCCGAACAGTTCCGAATTTTGCAGGGATTCGGTAAGGGTTGCACAATTGATGGTGAGAAAGGGTTTGGCCGCCCGCTCGGATTCCCGCTGAATACAACTGGCGAAAATTTCTTTCCCCGTACCGCTTTCCCCCAGAATCAGCACCGTGCTGTCCACCTTGGCCACCGCGCGCGCGATGGCCACGCTGTCGCATAAGGCGCGGCTTTCGCCCACGATGCGGTCGAAGGCCGATGGCGCGTCTCCGGGCTTTTTGGACCGCGGGCCGAGTTGGTTTTGTAACTGGCGGATCAGGAAATCCCGCTCGTCGATTTTTTGTTGAAGGTCTTGATGCAATTCGCTCAGGTCGATGGTTTTGTAGTCATCGTCGCAGTTGGGGTACAGCTCCTCCATTTCTTCCTTGAACCGCACGATGAAAGAGCAGTGGGCATGGCCTTCCGCGGCGCATTGACGTTCATGCGCAATCGCGGTCCTCTGGAAAAGGAAACTGAGATGGCCCGAGGCATAACCCGCCAGCATCCAGCAAACCGGCTGGCGGGTGTGGCCGAAACGGGCGACATGTTGCTCGGCCTCCAACGAATTGTGCCAGCGGGAGCTGATTTGCAAAACGCCCTTATCCAGGTCTACCCGTGTGTTTTCCTCGTCCGTATCGATGCGGGCGATGCCTTCCTTTTGATGCAGAACCGTGCCCAGATGCATTTGCTCCTCCAGGCTGAGGCCGGGGTGGCGTAACGCCAGCGCGTACCCGTCGTGAAAGCCCGCCTGGTAGCCGAGCCGTTTGAGCAACCCGCGCGCGATTCCCGTTCCCAGCGAGTGGATGAGCTCCGCGCGCAGATGCCCGAAAGCGGTGGCGGACAGCAGCATCATGCGATGACCGTCGAAGCGCAGAATCCCCTCGGATTCGTGGACGATGATCTGGTTGGCCAGGTGGCGGATTTGATCGGCGATGCGGGCAAAGGGCTTGTTCATGCGGTATGCCTCCCAATGTTTCAACATGAAACTATATGATACAAAATGTCTCAAAATTCTGAAACAAAAAGAGCATCAAGTTGAACAATTTTTTTGTAACTATCATAAAAATAAAGGCTTGGAAATATGGCATGAGACTTGGTCTATAGAGCCCCATTGAAGGAGGTGAGACTCATGTTTCAAATTCGTCAGGCGGCCGAACGGGGCCGCGCCAGGTTCGGCTGGTTGGATAGCCGGCACAGCTTTTCCTTCGGCCACTACTACGATCCGCAACACATGGGGTTCGGCGTCTTGCGCGTGATCAACGATGATCGCGTGGTGGCAGGCGGTGGTTTCGATACCCATGGCCATCAGGATATGGAGATCATTTCCTACGCGTTGGATGGCGCCTTGGCCCACGAGGACAGCATGGGCAACGGGTCCACCATCCGGCCCGGCGATGTGCAGCGCATGAGCGCGGGGACCGGGGTGATGCACAGCGAATTCAATCACTCCAAAACCGATCCCGTGCGTTTCCTGCAAATATGGATTTTGCCCGAGGAAAAGTGCAAGCAACCGGGCTACGAGCAAAAACATTTTCCCATGGAAGAACGGCGTGGGCGTTTGCGGCTGTTGGTTTCGCGCGAGGGCCTCGATGGTTCGCTCAAGATCAACCAGGATATCAAGCTGCATGGCGCCCTGCTCGACGGCGAGGAACGAATCGACTACCGCCTCGACCCGGAGCGAAGCGCCTGGGTGCAGGTGGCTCGTGGAGCCCTGAAATTGAACGGCGAGAACCTGGCCGAGGGCGATGGCGCGGCATTGAAAGATGTGGCCAAGCTCAAATTCTCCGGCGGCAAACAAGCCGAATTCCTGTTGTTCGACCTACCGGAGGTGGGGTCATGAGGCATTTACTGCTGACGTTTCTGTCCCTTGGTTTGGGTTGCGCCATGGCGGCCGAATTGATCGTTCACAATGCCCGCGTTACCACGTTGGATCCGGAGAACCCGGCAGCCACGGCGGTGGCGGTGAAGGACGGCAAATTTCTCGCGGTGGGCGGCGATTCGGAAATTACCGCCCTGAGAAACGAATCCACCCGCGTGATTGACGCCAAGGGACGGCGCCTCATCCCAGGGCTCAATGATTCCCATCTGCATGTGGTCCGAGGCAGCCGTTTTTACAATCTGGAGTTGCACTGGGAGGGGGTGGAAAGCCTTGCCGAGGCGTTGGACCTGGTCAAACGCCAGGCGCGGCGGACGCCGAAGGGCCATTGGGTCCGGGTGATTGGCGGCTGGAGTCCCTTCCAATTTCAAGAAAAACGCATGCCCACCGTCGCCGAATTGAATGCCGCGGCGCCGGACACGCCCGTCTTCGTTCTGTTTCTCTATTCCAGTGGGTTGCTGAACCGAGCGGGGATGCGCGCCCTTGGAATCGACGGCGAAACCACGGCGCCGCCGGGCAGCCGGTACGAGCGGGATGAAAAGGGTCAACCCACGGGTCTGCTGATTGCCGACCCCAATCCCGCCATCCTTTACCAAACCATCGCGGCTTTGCCGCATATGACCTTGGAGCAACAAATCAACTCCTCGCGCCAGTTTTACCGGCGGCTGAATGCATTGGGCGTGACCAGCGCGGTGGATGCGGGCGGCGGGGGTCACGCCTTTCCCGAAAACTACGCGCCCACATTGAAGTTGGCCGAACGCGATCTGCTACCCATGCGTGTGTCCGCCTATTTGTTTCCTCAGAAACCCAATCGTGAATTCGAAACCTTTCAAGATTGGATGGGGACTTACCGTCAAGGCCAGAACCTGGACCGTTTCCGGGGGGATGGTTACGTCATCGAGGGCGGCGGTGAGCTTCTGGTCTGGTCCGCCTCCGATTACGAGAACTTCCTCTCGCCCCGTCCGGATTTGAAGCAGGAGGCCGAGGCGCAACTGGAACAGGTCGTACGGCTGCACCTGAAAAAGGGTTGGCCCTTCCGCATCCACGCGACTTATGACGAATCTATCGGACGCATGCTGGATGTGCTTGAAAAAGTGAACCTTCAGCAACCACTAAACCGCATCCGCTGGGCTTTCGATCACGCGGAAACCGTGAGCGAACAGAATCTAGAGCGCATTAAGGCCTTAGGAGGCGGGATCGCCATCCAAAGCCGCATGGCCTTCGCGGGCGAATTCTTCCTGAAGCGCTACGGGAAAGCCAAGGCGAACCAGGCGCCTCCGATCCGGCGCATGCTGGAAATGGGCATTCCCGTTGGCGGTGGTACGGATGGCACCCGGGTTTCGAGCTTCAATCCTTGGATTGGGCTTTATTGGCTGGTTTCTGGGAAATCCGTGGGTGGCGCTGTTCTGAAAACCGGTTCCGAAAGGCTCACCCGGGAAGAGGCTCTGAACATCTACACCCATGGCTCCGCTTGGTTCTCCGGTGAAGAAAACGTCAAAGGCCTCATCAAACCGGGTTATTACGCAGACTTCAGCCTCTTAAACGCGGATTACTTCACCGTGCGGGAAGAGGAACTGAAATCCCTGCAAGCGGACCTGACCGTGGTCAATGGGCGCATCGAATACGCCTCTCCGGCCCTTGGAATCCCGGCCCCAACCCTGCCGGCTCCCATCCCTAGCTGGTCGCCAGCCAACTTGGCGAGCGCCTCGAATCCTTAACGATCCCAAACGAATTGATACCGAAAGATAAGGAGAAAACCATGAAAGTTTTGCAAAAGTTCCCGACCCTTTTTCTGCTCTCGCTACTGGCGGCATCCGCCCTGGCAGCAGAGCCCACGCCAGCCAAATCTATGCTGGACCCCGATAACCACGTGGTGATTCTGGTCGACCATCAACCCCAAATGGCCTTTGCCACCAAATCGATCGATATTGTTGAACTGAGGAACAATGTCACTGGCCTGGCCAAATCGGCCAAGGCGTTCGGAGTGCCCACCATCCTGACCACGGTGGCGGAAAAGAGCTTCTCCGGGCCCCTCTTTCCCGAGCTAAAAGGGGTTTTTCCCGATCAAACGCCCATCGACCGCACGACCATGAATACCTGGGAAGATCGCCGGATCACGGATAAGGTCAACGCCTTGGGCAAAAAGAAAATCGTGATCGCCGCCTTGTGGACCGAGGTCTGTGGCGTGGGCCCGGTGCTTTCCGCCTTGGACCAAGGTTACGAGGTCTACTTTGTGACCGATGCCTCGGGCGGCGTCAGTGCGGAGGCCCACGACATGGCAGTTCAGCGCATGGTGCAGGCAGGCGCCCGGCCCATCACCTGGCTGCAATACCTCTTGGAGTTGCAGCGGGATTGGGCCCGTGGCGGAACTTATGAGGTGGTGACCGGTATCGCCAAGCAACACGGTGGCGGTTATGGTTTGGGAATCATCTACGCCAAGTCCATGTTTGGCGCTCAGGAAGGCCATTGAGGAAAAAGGGGAGAGGGCCGGCCGCTCTCTCCCTTTTCCGGTTATGGTATATACCTTCATTGCGGTGTGAGGCGGCTCCATGAATTGGGATTCATTGATCCAGCAACCCTTGAGCTTTTGGGCGCTGGCAATTTTGGGCGTTTGGCTCACGGGCGTCTCCAAATCCGGCTTCGCGGGCGGTACGGGCGTGGTGGCCGTGCCCCTGATGGCGATCGCCATCGAGCCCAAGCTCGCGGCCGCCATGTTGCTGCCGCTGTTGCTTTTCATGGACCTGTCCATCATCCGAACCTACCGCTCCGTGCCCAAACATCCGTTGTTCGGCGTTCTGATGATGGGCTCGGTCCTCGGCATCCTGTTGGGAACGCTCGTCTTCCGTTTTCTGAGCAATCACCATATCAAGCTGGCCGTCGGGCTCTTGGGCATCTGGTTCGCGGTTGCCAACCTGAGGCAGCGGCAAGATTCCGCCCCGCTGAACCCAAACAAACACGTCGCCGGCTTCATGGGCGCGGTCTCCGGGTTTACCAGCTTTATCGCCCACGCGGGCGGGCCGCCCTTGACCGGGTACCTGCTGCATCTCCACATCCCCAAGCAGACCTTTCTGGCCACGGCCACGTTATTTTTGGCGCTTACCAATTTCCTGAAGCTGCCGGCCTATGTGGCGGTGGGCGTTTTGGACCTGAACATGGGTCTATTCACCCTGTTGCTGCTGCCCATCGCCTGGCTCGGCCTGCGCGCCGGGGTATTCCTCAAGGATAAGCTGCCGCAGGCCGCCTATGTCCTGTGGATGAATCTGCTGCTGTTGCTGGTGAGCGGCTACCTGCTCGTGGTCAGCACATGGCATGTTTTTAAGATGGGATGGTGACGGGAGTTAATTGCGAAAAGGGTAGTGCATGATTTCACGATTGGAGGATTGGCATGCCGGTCATCAAAACCGTGGGGGTTAGCGGCCAGATCACATTGGGGAAAGAGCTAGCGGGAAAACATGTGCTCATCGACCAGGTGGAAACGGGCGTGTGGGTGCTCAAACTCGGAACTTTCGTCCTTGACTGCGAACGTTGGCTTTTCGACCCCAAGGTCTCCAAGGATTTGGAGCGAGCCGTAGATTGGGCTGAAAAACACCCTCCGGCTAAAACGGATTTGGCTGCTTTGGAGAAGCGATCCCGATCGTGAGCAAAGAGCAGTCTGGTCGTCTGGATCTAAATAACCCCGTTTTTCAAAAGCAATTGTTTGCGAAACAGGCCCAAACCCGTGTATTAGGCATTTTAAGAAAGCTTCAGGGCATAAACTGGCAAATGCTTTATCAGGATAACGTCCTGAGGTGGGTGCGTATTCATTCGAAACCAGGCCCCAAAGGCGCGTGCCTCTACACTTTCCGGATCAGCAAAAAGTGCAGGGTAATCGCATTTCGAGAGGGGAATTGGCTGAGGCTGCTGTCCATTCAACCCGATCATGATTCTGCCTACACATGAGCGTGCATTTCTCTCATGCGCCAGGGAGCTCCGTGCATTCGCGGGATGCGGGAAATATGGAAGGATTCACAAAAAAGGGGCGGCCGAGGCCGCCCCTGAAGTTCCCGCTTGGGGGTTGGAGAGATCAATTGGAGTCGCAGGTTTCCACGTTGTTCGCCTCATCGTAGGAGAAGTAGCCGTGGGTGATGTTGGTTACGCAGGCGGTGATGTTGTTCTGGATTTTGGGGATTTGGAATTTGGCCTTGCCCGCGCCGCCGGTAGTTCCATTCATGGTGGTTCCGCCCGCCCGGACGTAAACCCTGGCATGGGGGACGGCATTGCCGATTTCGTCCTTGACCGTGACGATGATCTTGAAGAACTTGATAAAGGAGCCCGTCACCTTCACCTGAACATCCGTCACATGCAGGGGGTAGTTGTTGCCGGGGTTGAGGTAGGGCAAAATCGAATCTTTGTAGTGGGAGAAAGCGCCCGTACGGCTGCGGAACGAATTGGAGTCGCAACGATCGTAGGAACCGCTGTAGGCGATGCCCAGATAGGGACCGACCCAATAGCCGCCCTGGATGATCGTGCCCGAACCGCTGGAGCCGCCCTCATGGGCCCCGTAGACGTTGATGCTGTAGACGGTTTTGTTGTTGCTGTAGCGGTCGGTGTCCACCTCGCCTTCCATGTAGGCTTGCGGCGCGCCCTTGGGGTGGCCGATGATGTGAATGGTCTTGCCGTCATCGTCGCGCACCGTTGACGTGGTCCAGCCCAGCAACCCGTATCCGCCGGAGGGGAAGCCGCTGAGCTCCAACAGGCTGAAGTCGCCCTCTTCGCCGTGAGCTCTCAGATCCGCGCCGACCACGCTGGGCACGCCGTTGAGGGAATCGTTGCAGCTACCGCAGTCGGATTGGTAGCGGAAGAACGCCTCGACCGTCTCGGCCACGTTCTGGCCACCGACACAGTGGTTGGCCGTGGCAAACCAGGGGATGGCGCCGGAAGCGTTGTCGTTGAGCAGGGCGCCGCTGCAGATGTAGGAAGAGCCGCCCTCGATGAACTGGATATGCGCGGCCGCTTTTTTGAAGGTATTAAAGCCGCTCTGGCACATGGCGTTCTGTACGCAATCCGCGTTGTAGTTGCAGAGCTTTTGGGCCACGCGGTGGTTGTAGCGATGGGCCAGCAGGAAGCGCTCGTTCATGGGCGCGATTTCCGCGATGGTAAAGCGGGCGCTTTCCAGGTCGGCGTCCTTTTCGGCATGCAGTTGCAGAACGATACGCTCGCCAAAGATGGTATGGCTCCAAAATTCTCCATCTTCGTCGAGACCGGAGCCCAAATAGGGCCCTTGCGCCTGGCCGTGCTCGTTGTAGAGGTATAGCGCCGCGCCTTCCGGGAGATCGAAGTTTTGGAAGTGGAGCCGCAACGCGCTGGCGCCTTCCGATTCCAGGATCCCGGTCCAGACAAAGCCGTCTTCCGAACTTTTCAGCATGCCGATGGATTGAGAGCTCCATTTTTGCCGCAGGTCCGCACCCGCGAAGGAAACGCGCAGGTCCGTGGCCATGATGGCGCCGACCTTGATCAGCTTCTCCTCACCCGAACGCAACCGGGGTGAGGCTTTTTTGGAAGCCGGTTCTTCCGCAACGGGGTAGTAGGTGGCCGCGAAGTCCTCCGCACCGGCTACCCGTTCCGCCTGAAGCTTCTGAAACAGCAATTGTTTCTGGCGGTTCCATTCAGTCAGGTTGATTTCGGTCTCGCGATACGCCGGCTCCACCGCGACGGGGAAATCCTGATCAATTGCGGCCGATGAGAGACGCGCGCGCTCTTGCGCCAAGCCGGAGAGGGAGGCCAACAGGCAGATCGCGAGAAGGGGCAAGTCGGAACCACGCCGCCGGTTGCGGGCGTCTTGGGTAGGATTCGTTTTTGCGGTTGATTGCAACATGAGGAACTCCTTGATTGGGGATTCGGATACCGGCGTGGCGCCTGTTTCGCATCCGGTTGTTGTGTGAAACCGGAACCCTTCCCGAATCCGGTAAAAAAATTTCAAAAGTTTTTTCAAAACCTTCCAAAACGGAGCTTTTTGCACCTGGCGAACCTTCGGAAAAGGTTGATGCAACCGGCTTTGAGACAAGGCCGAGGTTTGTGGGTTGACAAGTTGAAAAATATGTGACTAAATAGTCACATGAAGAAGGCGCAATGGGACCAACTGTGGCGGGCGTTGTCCGATCCCACACGGAGACAAATCCTCGATCTGCTGGTGACGGGACCCCAGACCACCGGCCAACTGGCCGAGGCTTTCCCGAGGCTGACCCGCTACGGGGTGATGAAACATCTGGGCATTTTGGAGCGGGCGGGATTGCTGACGATTCGGCGTCAGGGCCGCCTGCGTTGGAACTACCTCAACCAGGTGCCGCTCCGAGCCCTGTACGAACGCTGGCTGATCCGCTTCATGGAGCCCGCGGCGGCCAATCTCCTGTCCCTGAAACGCCATGTGGAGCGAGAAAAAAACGAAGATTCCCAGGAGGAACAGCATGAGTAAGGAATTGAACCAAACCCCGCGCGCGCTCAAGGCGGTTTGTGAAGTGACCATCGACGCCGATGCGGCCAGGGTATGGCGGGCGTTGGTGGAGGAAACCGGAACCTGGTGGCTCAAAGATTTCTATTCACGGCCAGGCGCGGTCTTCCGCATAGAGGCGCAATTGGGCGGACGCATGTTCGAGGATCAGGGCGAGGGCAAGGGCCTGATTTGGGGCAATGTGATCGGGGTGGACCCCAACCGCGCCCTGGACATCCAGGCCTACCTCACCGCCGATTTCGGCGGACCCGCACTTTCCTACCTGGCCATCCGCCTGCAAGAAAAGGACGGCGCCACCCTGGTTTCGGTGACCGATACCATCTTCGGTTTCCCCTCGGCCAACCTCGCCGCCAACCAGCAGGAGGGTTGGGCCATGCTCTTTGAAAAGGGCCTCAAGGCCCATGTGGAGCGTTCGGCGGCGAGCTGATGGGGAATCATTTGCCGAGGGGGTGGAGGGCGATGCCCGGAGGCTCGTCCGCGCGCTCGCGCGGGTAGCCGACCCCGGATTGCTCGCGGAAAAACGCGCCCACGCCTCCGCTCTAAAAAGTTGACGCATATGGCAATGGCCCCACCTTCACAAGTCCATGAAGCCGACAACTCCCGTGGGAACAGAGGAGGGCAATCGCGTGAGAATAACCAACCATGCCGC
>JBGTRP010000062.1:0-15505 GCA_041940685.1 Acanthopleuribacteraceae bacterium | reverse complement strand
AGAAGCGCGCAACCCGCTCGTGGAACGGTTGGCCGCCTCCGAGGCGGGCCAGGCCTTCGACCTCAGGCGCGGACCGCTGATGCGGTTGCAATTGCTGCGGCTAGCGCCCCACGACCATGTCATGCTCGTCACCTTGCATCACATCATCTCCGACGGCTGGTCCACGGGAGTGCTGGTGCGCGAGCTCACGGCGTTGTACGAATCCTTTCGGCAAGACCTGCCATCGCCGTTGGCGCCCCTCCCCATCCAATACGCGGACTTCGCCTGGTGGCAGCGGCAATGGCTGGCCGGTGAGGAGCTGGAGCGCCAATTGGCTTTTTGGCGCGATTCCCTGGAGGGAATTCCCCCCTTGCTGGAGTTGCCGCTGGACAGGCCACGGACGCGGACACGCACCAACCGGGGCGCCGCGGCGCCCTTCATGCTGGAGCCGGCCACCACGGAGGCCTTGCTGGAACTAGGCCGCGATCGCGGCGCCACCCTGTTCATGACCCTGCTGGCGGGTTTCCACATCCTGCTCCACCGTTACTCGGGACAAGATAAAGTTGCCGTGGGCTCGACCATCGCCAACCGGGGCCGCCGCGAGTTGGAAGGGTTGATCGGCTTTTTCATCAATACCCTGGTGCTGGCCCAGGACATTGCGGAAGATATCAGCTTTTTCGAGTTGCTGGACCAGGTGCGGGAGCGAACCCTCGCGGCTTACGCCCATCAGGACCTCCCCTTCGAGCGCGTGGTCCAGGCCCTACAACCCGAACGCAACCCGAGCCACTCGCCCCTGTTCCAGGTGATCTTCGAGCTGAACAACATGCCCATGGAAGCGCTGTCCCTGCCGGGCTTGCGGCTGGCGCCCGTGGCGCAACACCGAACCACGGCCAAGTTCGACCTCACCCTGTCGCTGCTGGAGGCGCCTACGGGCCTGCGGGGCGCGTTGGAATACAGCACCGACCTATTCGACGAAAGCACCGCATTGCGGCTTCTGGCCTGTTACCGCCATTTGCTGGAGGCGATCGCGGCGCAACCCGCCCGCCGCATCTCGGATCTACCCATGCTGCCGGAAGCGGATCGGAACCTGCTTCTGTACAAGTGGAACGATACGGCCGCGCCGATACCGAATCAGACCGCGGCCAACCTGTTCGAAACCCAATCCGCGGCGCGGCCAGACAGCATTGCCGTGGCGCATGGCCAGAATTGGCTGAGTTACGAGGAGTTGAACGCCCGCGCCAACCGCCTCGCCCGCCATCTACGGAACCTGGGCGTGGTCCCGGAAACGCTCGTGGCCCTGTGCCTGCCGCGCTCATCGGAGCAGCTACAGGCAATTTTGGCGATCTGGAAAGCGGGCGGCGCCTATCTGCCGCTCGACCTCGCCAACCCACCCGAACGGTTGGCGCGTTTGTTGGAAGACTCCGGCCCCGCATTCCTGCTCGCAACGGAAACAACGCTGGAGCGTTTGCCGGCTTTCCAGTTGAGTTTCCTCACGGCGTTCTGCATGGACAGCGACGAGGCCGAGCTCGCCCCATATCCGACAACAAATCCGGGCTGGCAAACCGGAGTCGATCACCTGGCCTATGTGCTGTACACATCCGGCTCCACCGGTCAGCCCAAGGGCGTTTCGATCCATCAGCGCGGCCTGGTCAACTACCTGAATTGGGCGGTTTCCGCCTACCGGCTGCATGCGGGCCTCGGCGCGCCGGTTTTCGGCGCGATCGGTTTCGACGCCACCCTCACCAGTCTGCTCTCGCCCTTGGTCGCGGGCAACCAGGTGTGGCTGCTGGAGGAGGGCCGCGACCTGGAGGCATTGACCGAGATCCTGCGCAAACAGAAAGATTTCAGCCTGATCAAACTGACGCCCGCCCATTTGGAAGCCTTGCGTTACGAGGAAATCGCGCCGGCCGGGAAGCGCGAGCGCCGCACCCTGGTCCTCGGCGGCGAGGCCTTGTTGGCCCGGCATTTGGAACCCTGGCGCGAGCGCCTGCCGCGCGCGCGCTTCATCAACGAATACGGACCAACCGAATGCGTGGTGGGCTGCATCGCGCACGAGTCCACGCCGGAGGATAGGGGCGAGGCCGCGATTCCCATCGGGCGTCCCATCGCCAACAGCCTCGCCTACCTTGTGGACCCCGGTTTCCGGCTCGCGCCCATTGGCGCCAGCGGGGAGTTATGCATCGGCGGCGCGGGCCTGGCGCGCGGCTATTTGGGCAAACCGGAAATCACGGCGCAACGCTTCGTGCCCCATCCCTGGAGTGCGCGCATAGGCGCGCGCCTCTACCGCACGGGCGATTTGGCCCGTTATCGCCATCACGGCGTCCTCGTGTTCCTGGGCCGATGCGATTACCAGATCAACGCGCGCGGTTTCCGTGTCGAACCCGGCGAAATCGAGGCCAGCCTGCGCGCACATGGTTTGGTCCGGGAAGCGGTGGTCCTGGCGAGATGCGACGCTTCCGGCGCCACCAGGCTGACCGCCTACTGGAGTGGTCCCGAGCCGGGAGAAAACGCCGAGAGGGAGTTGCGTGATTTCCTCGGTCAACGATTGCCGGATTACATGCAACCGGCGCATTTCGTGTACCTGGAGCGTTTCCCGCTCACGGCCCATGGCAAGGTCGACCGGGACGCCCTGCCCGCGCCAGAGAAGAGCAAAGACGCCGGAAAAGGCTATGAAGCGCCGCGCAATGAGTTGGAAACCGTGATGGCCTCGGTTTGGGCCTCTGTCCTGCACGTGGAGCGCGTGGGCATCTCGGATAATTTCTTTGAGCTGGGCGGAGATTCAATCCTCAGCCTACAAATCATCGCTCGCTTGAAACAAAGAGGCATCCAGCTTCAGTTGCAACACCTCTTCGATTACCCCACCATCGCGGCCGCGGCGGCGGTGGCGGAAACCCTGGATCCGGACAAAACCATGGCCGAGCAAGGCGTGGTCAGCGGTGAAGTTCCGCTCACGCCGATCCAGCATTGGTTCTTCGGAGCCGGCCATCCCGCGCCCCACCATTGGAACCAATCCCTGATGTTCCAAGTACCCGAACACATCGACCCCGACCACCTACGCGCGGCGGCGCGGCTCTTGACGCAACATCACGATGCCTTGCGCGCGCGTTTCGAGGCTGGGGAGGGTGCTTGGCGGCAAACCATCGCCGCGGAAGAACAGAATGAGGTATTCGAGGTGGTGGATCTGCATTTGAACTCCGGCGAGGATGGGGAAATCCTTCGCGCGAGGATCGAGGCCGCGGGGAGGCGCGCCAAGTCCAGCTTGGATCTCGCCACGGGTCCGCTTTGGAAAATGGTGTTGTTGGACCTGGGAGCGGGCCGGAGGAAGCGCCTGCTACTGACCGCCCACCACCTGGTCATCGATGCGGTTTCGTGGCGATTCCTCATGGAGGATCTGCTGTCTCTCTACGCACAACTCCACGCGGGCCAGCCCACGGGACTGCCCGCCAAAAGCACGTCCATCCGGCAATGGTCGGAGGGTTTGAATCATTTCGTAGCCGGGCCCGAATTCCAAAAGGAGAAAGCATTCTGGGGCGAATACCTACACGGGATTCGGCCCGATCTACCCGTCGACGCCACTTGTAACCAAGATGATTTGAGCGGAGCCGATACCTTTTCCGTTTCCCTGGACCCGGATCTGACCCGCTCCTTGCTCGAAGAGGTGAATCCGGTCTACCGCACGCGCATCAACGAATTTCTGCTGGCGGCTCTGGCGCGCGCCCTAGGACAATGGACCGGCGAGACCTCGGTTTGGGTGGATATGGAGGGCCATGGCCGCGAGGCGCTGTCGGAGAACATGGACCTCTCGCGAACGCTGGGCTGGTTTACCAGCATGTATCCCATCCGTTTGCCCGTGCTGGACACACCCGGCGCACAGTTGAAAGCCGTCAAGGAAGCTTCGCGGTCCATACCTCACAATGGGGCGGGCTTCGGGCTGATCCGTTATCTCGATCCGGATTCAAAGGCGCGCGCGGCATGGGCCGCCTGGCGTGGTCCGCGTTTGTCGTTCAATTACCTGGGCCAGCTGGATCGCGGGGCCAAAGCGGACGCCATGCTGGCGCCCGCAATCGAGCCCTCGGGCCCGGATCGCCACGCCGCTTCCAAACGAACCCATTGGTTGGACGTGATTGGCGAAATCGCGGATGGGCGGCTTCGGCTGCGCTGGACCTTCCAACGCGAACGCCACCGGCAGGAGACCATTCAACGCCTGGCCGATTCCTATCTCCAACAGCTCAAGGCCTTGATTCACCATTGTCGGCAGCCGGGAGCGGGCGGGGTCAGCCCATCCGATTTCCCGCTCGCCGCTCTGGACCAAACAGGGTTGGACGGGCTGATGCCTCCCCGATCCTGGGAGAAAATTGAGGATCTCTATCCCCTGGCGCCGCTGCAACAGGGCATCCTCTTCCACGAGTTGGCGCAGCCCGGCGAGGGCGTTTATTTCAACCAGCTTTCCTGCGTGTTCCAGGGAAAATTTGAACCGGAGTCCTTCCGCCAAGCCTGGCAAACGGCGGTGGACCGGCACCCGGTTTTGCGCACCGGCTTTCTCTGGCATAGATTGGAACAGCCGCTGCAAGCGGTTTTTCGCAAGGCAGAGCTTCCGTTCCTGGTCTCGGATTGGCGCCGTTTGGCGGAGGAGGATCAACCCAAACAACTAGAGCATTATCTGCTGGAGGATCGGGTGGCCGGTTTCGATTTCGAGAAACCGCCGCTCATGCGGGTCGGGTTGATCCACCTTGCCGAGGATCGCTGGTGCTTCGTGTGGAGCCGTCACCATCTGTTGTTGGACGGCTGGTGTACCTCCATGCTGTTGCGCGAGGTGTTGGCGGGCTATCAGGCGGCAATCGCGGGGGTTACCTTCCATCCGCCCATTCCGCGCCCCTTCCGCGATTACATCCACTGGCTGGCGCGGCAGGATGTGGGCGCCGTGGAAAACTTTTGGCGAGAACGGCTGCGAGGCTTTTCTGCACCCACACCCCTTCCCGAAAGGGCGACGCCCAATTCAAAGCGCGGCTATGGCGAAGTATGGACTCGTTTAAATCGGGAAACCAGCGCGGGTCTGGAGAAGCTGGCGAAAGAACGGCGGCTGACGCTCAACACGGTCATGCAGGCGGCCTGGGCCCTTCTGCTGTCCCATTACAGCGGAGAGAAGGATGTGTTGTTCGGCATTACCGTAGCGGGCCGGCCGCCGGAATTGACCGGGGTGGAGAAGATGTTGGGCCTGTTCATCAACACCCTTCCCCTTCGCATCCGCATACCCAACCATCAACCGTTTGGAGCCTGGGCCCGCGAAATTCAGGCCGACAACCTCGCCATCCGCGATTACGAGCACAGCCCGTTGGTCGAGGTTCAGGGATGGAGCGACGTTCCTCGTGGGAATCCCTTGTTCCACAGCTTGATGGTCTTCGAGAATTATCCGGTGGAACGCGCCGCTGCCGAGGGTTCGGGCAGTTTCGGCATCGCGGATGTACGTGGCTACGAACGCACCAATTACCCGCTGTCCTTTACCGTGTTGCCGGGCGCCGAGATCTCCTTCCTGCTTTCCTTCGACCGCGGGCTGCTGGCCGAGGCCCTGATGAAACGCGCGGCCGGTCACCTGGAAACCCTGCTGAGAGCCATCGTCAACCGGCCCGAGGCGCCGCCCAGTTCCTTCCCCATTCTCGGCGACGCGGAGCGGGAAAGGTTGGTAATCCATTGGAACCGCGCCCATACCGGACCGCTACCCTACCCGACGTTCAACCAGGTCCTCCAACACCGGATGCGGCACACTCCGGAGGCCATCGCCACCCTGTACCGGAAACGGCATATCAGCTACCGGGAATTGGGAAAAAGGGCGACGATCTTGGCGCGGCGGCTGGTCGCGCTGGGGCTGCAAACCGACCAACCCGCGGGTATTTTGGTGGAACGCAACGACAACATGCTGATCGGCATTTTGGCGATCTTGCGCGCGGGCGGCGCTTGGCTACCGCTGGACCCCGCCAATCCCGCGGAGCGCAATGCCTACATGCTGGAGGACGCGGCCGCAGGGATATTGCTCACGCAACGAGATCTGTGGTCGGCTGACCCGGGGAATCCCAATCCGCTTGCCGTTTTCCTGGATGATGAGGAAACCAACCCGGCGGGGCTCGCGGACTTGGGTTCCCGCGATCGCGCGTGTAGCCACAACCTGGCCTATCTGATCTACACCTCCGGCTCGACCGGGCGGCCCAAGGGCGTAGGCGTTTCCCATCAGGCGCTGGTCAACCACGCCCTGGGCGGGGTTCGGCGTTACGCCGTTTCCGGTTCGGATCGGGTGCTGCAATTCTGTACACTGAGCTTCGACAAATCCGTGGAAGAGCTGTTCCCCACCCTCGCGGGCGGCGCCGCGCTGGTGCTCCATCCCCACCGGCATGGTCTCTCTTCCAGCGAACTGAGCCGGCTGATCCGGGAGCGCCAAATCACGCTGTTGGGCCTTCCCACGGCCTTCTGGCACGGCTGGACCCTGGACCTGTTCGAGGCGGGTCAAGCCACGCCACGGCCCCTGCGCCTGTTGATCGCCGGCGGCGAACAGGCCAAAGCCGACATTTATGAAAAATGGCGTCGATTACCGCGGCCCGCCGTTGTCCTGGTCAATGGCTACGGCCCCACCGAGGCCACGGTCACCACGGTGACCTTCCACGCCGAGCCGGGAAGCGATTTGGCCCCTTGGGGCGGGCGGCCGCCCATCGGCAAGCCCTTTCCGAATTTCAAGCGCTACGTGCTGACCCCCACCATGGAACCGCGGCCCCTGGGTCTGGTGGGCGAACATTTTATCGGCGGTTGGGGCCTCGCTCGCGGCTACCGGGGCCGACCCGGACAAACCGCATCATCCTTCGTTCCCGATCCCTTCGGCCTTGAGCCGGGTGGACGGCTCTACCGGACCGGAGACCTGGTGCGTTTCCACGAGGACGGCAATCTGGAATTCGTGGAACGGGTCGATTTCCAGATCAAGATCGGGAGCCGCCGCATCGAACCGGGCGAAATCGAGGCCGCGCTGCTGAGCCTGCCCGAGGTTATTCAGGCCGCGGTCACGCTGCATGACCGGGGCGGCGAGGCCCTGTTGGCGGCCTACGTGGTGGCGCGGGAACCTCAATCCATGCGCATCGCCGAAATTCGGGAAGCGCTAAAAACCAAGCTGCCCGATTACATGGTCCCCGCCGTGGTGCTGCCTATGGAAACCTTGCCGCTCACCGCGGACGGCAAGCTCGACAGGGCCGCCCTTCCGCGCCCGGGACAGGCGGCCGTAAGCCCTGACGCGTCAGTAGCGCCGCGAGATATGGTGGAGCACCTGCTGGAAGGCATCTGGCGCGAAGTTCTGAATCTGCCCGCCGTGGGGGTCCATGATAATTTCTTTGAGCTGGGTGGCCACTCCCTCTCGGCATTGCGGCTGATGGCCCGCGTGGAGCGCGTGTTCGGCAAGGCGCCGCCCATTGCCGCGCTCTTCCAGTTCCCCACCATCGAGCTGTTAGGCCGGACCCTGCGTGAAATCGGCGAGCGCCCGCCTTGGTCTCCCCTGGTCGCGATCCAGCCCAAGGGTGAAAACGCGCCCCTTTTCTGCATCCACGCGGCCGGCGGCGACGTGCTTTGCTACGCGGACCTGGCTCGCGCCCTGGGCGAGGATCGCCCGATTTACGGCTTGCAGGCGCGCGGCATGGAGCCCGGCCAGGAGCCGCATGAGTCTATTGAAGACATGGCCGCCGAATATGTCGAGGCGCTGCGGCGCGCGCAGGAAGAGGGTCCCTACCAGTTATTGGGTTGGTCCTCGGGCGGATCGATCGCCTTCGAGATGGCGCGCCAATTGCGCGAGGCGGGCCAGGAGACTGGCTTTCTGGGTTTGCTCGACACCGAGGTGGCCTGCCTACTGCCCAGCCTGGAGGAAATGGTCGACGACGCGGCGCTGCTGGTGAACCTGTGGATCGCGGAGCCCCCGCTCACCGTGGAGGAACTGCGGCCCTTGCAACCACGCGAGCAATTGGCCTATGTATTGGAGAAAGCGCGCGCCGCGGGCTTGATTCCTCCCGGATACGGTCTCGATCACGCGGCTCGGCTATTGGCCGTGTTCAAGGCCAATGCCCGCGCGGCGGAGGCATATCAGCCGGGCATGTACGAGGGTCCGCTCACCCTGTTCCGAGCCTTGGAGGCCGGCGCCGAGGACACCCACGAGTTGGGCCCTCATTTGGGCTGGGAGCGTTTCGTCAAGGGTGTGTTGAACCGCCATCCCGTGGAGGGCAACCACCAAAACATGATATCCCCGCCCCATGTTCGTGGCCTCGCCGATCTCATTCGAAGCTGCCTTGGGGCAAGCCAGCCTTAACCATTTTCTGTGGTTTATTGGGCTTCGTCTTCGTGGTTCGGCAGACAATGGTTCCGACCGTCTAAAACTTGATCAATTTCATCAAGCGGCATCTCCAGAAAAAAGTCGCCGGCAGAAAATTTCCCTTTCCGCGAGGGCAATTTGGGCCGGGAAATCGCGGATTTCGAAATTTTATTGCAAGAAAATCCTCCGCCCCCACCGTGAAAGACAGAGCGGGAAACCCAAGCACGGCATCGCTCCGCTCCAAAAGGCTGAAAAGGACCCTGGAAACCCACATGTCCTTGATCGCCAGTTCCGGAAGATGGGGAATACCGGAGTTGCGAGGCCTATACCGTCTAAAAATCATCACATCAAAGCTTTCACCTTTTTTTCTTAATTTTTGAGAAAATTATCACTTTATTCTAAAATCTTTTTATACTACAATTCAATTAGTCAATACTTGTTCTACAAAATTGGCCCCCTAAACCTTCAACCAGAATTGATTTAATTGAGGAGAATCTCATGAAAAAACTATTGGTCCTTTTTGCATTCTTTAGCCTGTTTGGCCTGGTCCTCTTTGCGCAACAGGGCATCGGCGCCAACAACACCTGCACCTCAACCGCCACCTGCCCCGACGGTTCCACCATTCGTTGCTCGGCAACGGGCGCCGATCGTTCCTGTTCCTATTCCAATGGCTGTGTTACCTGCACCGCTACGGACCCCAACGGCATTTCCTCCACCAGCACCGATTGCTGCGATGGTTTCGAACCGGTTGAGGGAGATATTGCCACGCTCGAATAACCTGTAGTTGGGTTGGGGAAGCGTAGGGCAACCAACCTGGAAGCATGGCTGAGCCAGAACGCCAGGTGATCCCCCCCGTCCTACCCCTTTTCCACGGTTATTCAGAGGGCAGGACATTTCGGTGGCCTGCCTTCTTCCTTTCGAGGTCGGAAATCGGTGATCCGGACGAGCCGACTGGCGCATTTGCTCTTGTTTACCTTGGGAAGTGGGGATTCAAAGCAATTTATGCGAAATGGCGGCACCCTTGTCAAAAGGTCGAAGGGAGTTCGATCAAATCGTTGGGAAACCCCGTTCCATCCGCACCCACACGCCAACAGGGCGATACATCCACGTCAACAACGGGAGGCGTTAGCCGATTGAGACTGGCTTCGAGCGTCCTTGGGAATCAAAAATAGCCTTTGCATTTTTTGGGGAGACGACATGCGACTTTTACCCTTATTCATTTGCGTCTTATTTCCGTTTTACGCGAGCGCGCAGGACCGTTACCGCCAGGAGCTTCGGGCCCTTGATTTCCGGAAATCCGGTCAGCCCTATTTTTTCAACGGCATCCATCAAATTGCCACGGATGGGCGTCGGCTTTTTCTGCGCAGTTATGGCGACACCAATATTCTGATTACCAATTCTCGAGCCGAATTTATCGCAACCCTGGGCGGTAAAGGGAACCATCCCTCGGAGTTCGGCGATCTCGGCGTCATGGCCATGGCGGTTCAGGGAAACCGCTTAATGGCTATCGATTCCAACGCCATCCGAGCCAGAACCTTTGTGGATGACGCCTATCAAAGCAGCTTCCGCTTGAAGTCCTACTATCGCTTGGGTCGTCTGCCCACGAGCAGCAACCTTTTTGCCTTTTCCGAAAGCGAAGCCGTCATTCCGGCAAGCCCATTCGAGGGGCATTTGGCGGCGCTCTATGATGAGCGGGGACAATTTGTCCGCTACGTCGGCGAGATGATTCCGGTGGACGACCGCCTGAACGCGCTATTCGCTGGAATGAACGAAACTTTGTGGTTGCGGCATGAGAATCGTTGGTTGAGCATTCACAAATTCATCCCGCTGGTGACCATTTACGATGGCTCCTTCCATGTGGTCACGCAATATCAGGTGAGCTCTTCGCTGGTGCAGGAAATGTTCGATAAGGTGATCGGCTTCCAACCGGGCGGCCATGGAAATATCCCCACGCCCATTTTGACGGACGCACAAATATTTCGCGGCGACCTCTATGTATTGGGCGGTGGTTGGCTGCACCAACTGGAACTCGAAACGGGGAAGGTCAAATCGATCACGAACTTTTACGGCACGGGTGAGGAGTTTTCCCAGGTCACCGCGCCCTACCTGACTCTTTACACCTTTGCGCTCCTGGACAGTGGTCAATTGATATTGGGCCATCACGCCCAGATGTGGGATCACGACCTCTGGACCGCGGACCTACCTTTTCTCAAACCCGAGCATTTCCCATGATTTGACGCACCCGCCTTCCAACCCCAAGATTCCTACTTCCTACCCACGCGGGGTTTGCTAACCGTCTCCGGCCTGGGGGTTTTTCAGCACCAGGGTGAGCAGTTTCATCAGAGCGGGCAGCCCGGTTGCCAAGGCGGTAGAAACGCCCGCGATTTGGAAAAAGGTATCGGGCTGGGTGGTCAACACAAAAAACAACAACCCAAAGACGATGAGGGCCAAGGGCATCCTTATTTTGGCCCAGGGTCCCACGCCCGCCTGCCTTACCCATTGCGCAAGCACCTCTGGTAACTCCGCGTGAAGAACAAAATGAGTAAAACTATTGTTCGTAAGGTGAAAGGAGGGCGTGGCTCGCACCAGGCCCCGCCGCATCAATCGGCGAAGCGTTTCCTGAGCGCGGCCGTTAACGAACCCATCGCGGGCAATGGAATGGAGCAGGATTTTTTCCTCCGTGCTACAGGCAATCCAGAGATCGCGAGAGTGGGCTTCCGCGAGGTCTCCAACCTGTTGGACCACCTGTCGCGGGGACAGGCGGTTGAAATCCGGATGCCGCGCCAGGCTCATCCCCAGGGCCCGTAAATAAGAATCCATCCAGCATTCGCGAGCCAGCTTCATCAGCAGATATGCGCTCCGGCGCCGGCTGGATAAAGACTCGGCCTTTGATGGAGCGGAGGCCGCCTCGGTCAGCTCGGCGAGATAGGCATCTTCCCCCACGGCATCGGAGGCGAACGCGCTTCCCCCCCTATCCGCTCCAGTTCCCATACCCAAAGGCTCCCTTTGTTTCACGAACTTTTCCAACGCGGTGGACCACCGGCTCATCAAAAGGTCCAGGCCCTTTTTTTTCTCCAACCCTTGTTCGCGGATTTGGTCGTACGCGGCCGCGGTAAAGTAGTAGAGCGGGTCGATATCGGCCTGAAGGATGATCGTCTTTCTCTCCAATTGCAGAAGCCCCTCCAGCAGATCGAGCTTTTTGAGCGCAAAATCCGGATCGTTGAGCCACTCGTGAAAACGGGGAAGCACCACCTTATCGCCCGCGTCCTCCGCCGCCCGCGCCAAGAGCTGGGAAATGGAGGAGGACCGCCGAATGAGGTCGCCATTGATCTGAAAATCATCTTGCCAGGGATCGATCCCAGCTTTTCCAGGCCCGGGTCTCAAAACGAGCCGATGCCTGGGGAGATGAGGATCGAGGGAATGCAATCCCTGGCCGTCCATCACCCGGGGCGGCTCGAATTGGGTTAGAAAGCACTGGGCCAGAAACAGGGTAACCACGGGCCCGAAAAAAATGATTCCGATCAGCAATGCAGCCAATCCCCAGGTGGGAGAGAAAAAAGAAAGCGGGCTTTCTATTTTGAGGTTTATGGTCTCCTTCTTCCTATCCATGGCGAGGTTGTCGATCCCCAACACGCCCAAGGGGCGGTAGCCATTCACCCACAGGCGTAAGTTGTCCGCGGTCCGATCCCAATGAATCCCTTCCCGATCACTGAGCAGGCCCTGAAAATCGAGGACATTCAAGAAAAAGCCCGGAAAAACCTCCTGGAGTTGGACCAGAAGCCTTCGTATCGAATTTTTTACCGGCTCCGTTGGCTTGGAATCGAAGAGGCAATGATCCGTGAATTCCTCCATTTTGAATTGGCGCTTGCCTCCATACACACCCCAGCGCATGTTTCCATGGGCATTGGGGGGTTCCCGGGATTGGCTCCCGGGTCCTGAATCTATGAAGTCGGCTGGGAACAGCTGCTGATTCAGGATTGGAATCAGGAATTGACTCAGATGAACATCCTCGTATTTTCTCGAAAAATTTTGAGCCCGGTCCCGCAGGGCCCACATATATTCAACTTGTTGGCCTTTGAGCCATAGCTCCGCACCCTCATTGTAGGCGAGCCTGAAAAAGGAGATGGTGGGCAGCATGGCGGTTATCGCCAATAACAAGAGCGCGGAAAGTCGATACAAATGCAGCCAATTCCTTCCATGGGCCGCCCATTTCCGCAGTCCCCGAAAAAGCCGGTCCTCCGCTTTCCAAGGCCACCAACCCAGGAATAGTAGCGGGACCAGGGTTCCTATGAGACAGAATAACCAAATCTCTCCCGAGTTTTGAGAAAACAACAAGAGCGCCACCCAGATCATTAAGGTGGGACCCATCCAAAACAAAATGGACAAGCGCCGAAAAAGAAAAGCGGCAAACAGGGCGAGGATCGTCACCTGAAAAACGAGGAGGGGATCGCTCTTTAAAAAAAGGAGTGGCGCGATCATGATCATGGCATAGATCCCCAACCAGACAAGAGGAACGATTCGCCGCATCCTGGGGGCGCCCGCTTCCATGAAACTGGCCAGCCGACCCTGCCAGCCGTCAAGCTGTTGTCTTGAATAAAGGACGGCAATCAAACCCAGGGTTGCCGCCACCAGGGCCGCGATTTCACCTTCTGCAAATAACAGAAAGAGAAATCCCCAGAGAAGGAAAGCCAACAAAACTAGAGCGATTCTCAAATAGGCCGCGCACAAATCCGGGTTGGGCCAGTACCATTTGAAAAAGGGCTTGCCGGGTTGGGCAGGATTGGGTTTGGCAAGGTACAGGCCAATACAGAACAGGAATAAAATGGCGAAATACATCCCCAACATGATGAAGGCGATTTGCATGACCTCGGTCAGAACCCTCCAAAGCGGTTCCTTTTCCGCAAAAACCAACAGCATCCAACCATCCCCATGGATGGGTGAAACCTCTAGGGGCTCTACACGATAACGAAGAGACCTGGTGTGGTATTGACCCTCCAGCGATTGTTTCGCGCCGGTGGCAACCGCGGCTCGCAAGGCCGCGTTCGGATGAATTTCATCGAAAAAATTTTCTCGCCGGTTGCGGTCTGGATCGGAATGGAACAATACCAGGCCTTCTCGATCCAGCAAACAGAAACCCATACCGGGAGGCAATACGGGCCGGATCAGGCTCAGCATCTCCGAGGACATGGCAGCCACGGCATGTTCACCGGATAGGTCCTCGACCTTGATGGAGAGGATCCCATAAACATTGCCCGTGGTCCTGGAAATGATCGATTCTAAGAATATCCCTGGATGATGCGAGGTATACCAAAGCGCATCGCGGATGGCCCGTTGAAAGTAGACCCTCGAATTCAGGTTGATGAGGGGTGTTGACCAATTCTCCGGGCTCCACTTTTCGGTTTGCATTCCGTTTTCATTCATCCAAAAAACCCTTGCAAAAAAAGGATAGTGACTCAGGGATTGGGTAAACAAGCCAAGCACGGCAAGCTTATTGGGGTTTGTTTGTCCGGTGGGAAAAATCATAGACCAGAGGGCCATCCCTTTTTTCAGCCGGTCGAGCTCATGAAGCTGGGCCTTCATGGCCGACAGCTCTTGCCGGGCGCCCTCCTGAATTTCCCCGGCTACCTGGCGAAGCTGTTCGTCCTGACGCTTGTATAAGCTTTCCCGTGAAAATAGATAGAGGATTCCACCGATCAGGATGGCGCACCCCAGGATGGTCGCCAAGGTCAATATCATCACGCGGTGGGCGCCAAGGCAGTCCCGGCTGCCCATAAACCGGATACTCAGAAAGGGAACACTGAAAAGGGTCAGCACCAAAATCACCAGGAGAATGGAGACCAGGGCAGGTGAAATGGCCTTGGCCCGTTGGTTGAAGTTGCTTTTTTTCATCAGTCCGGCCAGCAACAAGTTGAGCGTCAAGGAAGGCGGAGACTCATCCTCACAAGCAATTGGGCCTACGGGCATCACGATATTTACCGGTTGCAGGTAGAGCTTGTAGCTGACGCCGGCAACCGCGACATCGAGGACTTGGGTCGAGCGGGTGACCTCGGCTTCCACGGACCTCTCGGACTGAGCTTTCCCCTTTTGCACGGGCGCCGCCTCACGGGGCAGGCGAGTCAGCCGCAGCAAGGAACTGCCACCATGGGCCAAGACCTCTTGTTTCTGGTCCGCGAGCAATACCGCCTCGAATCCGACTTCTGGAACGGTGGACTCTAATATTTCCCGCAACTTGGCCTTGTAACGGCTCCCATTGGCCATGGAAAAGTAAATCGAGCGCCCTCCATTGTCGGAACGGAGCTCAGCCCATAGCCCGGGTGGTTTGGAATGATCCGAGCCGGGAAACCCATCCGAAATATGGAAAGTATGACTAGGGTTGGTCTTAGATTTCCCTTTCACCAGTTCCAAGCCGCGGACTTGTTCCAGTGCTTTGGGGTGAGCTTCTCCCAGGTTCTTGATATTTTTATTCAGTGTCTCTATCGTGCTTTCCAGGTTGGCGCTCGCATGGGCCAGAACCCGCAGATAGTAGCCGTCCAGCATTTCCTTTTGCCGGGCGACGCGAATGAAGTAAAAGGCGCCAAGGCCAGCCAGGACGGGCAGCAGGGTGACGCCCAAATAGTTGACCCAAGGTAGGTTGGCGCGAATTTTCGGCATGGCTCACCTCCACACAAAGACAGATGGATGCCATTCATGCGATAAAAAGGTAAGTGCCGAGGAAACGCCAAAAGTTACTTTTCATTTTCCGAATCGATTTCCCCATACGAACGGGAAGCGATCTCAAATCCGAAACGCGGATGTCAGGAGGTTCAGCCCAGGCGCTTTTGCAATATTTGGAAGAAGCGGTCGAGATCCTCAAGGTTGTTGAGCGTATTGGGTGAAATGCGCAGGCTGTTGAGGTCCTCTGCTTGAAAAGGACGGACGACAATTCCGTGTTCGCCGAACAATGCATCCGCGAGGTCCTTGCTGGATTGGCCCTCCACACCCACGGCATAGAGCGAGGCGGCCCGCTCCCAGGTGAGAGGAGAGAGCCAGGACAGCTTGGGCATGGCGGCAACCCGGGTGCGGCAGTAATCCCACAGCTTGCGATAATGGGCTTCCTTGGCGCGGGCGCCCTGGGCGATTTGATAATCGAGCGAATCGTCCACGGCCAGGATGGCGCCGGCCGCCACCACCAGCACCAGCCAGGCCACCAGCTCCAGC
>JBGTRP010000061.1:0-15529 GCA_041940685.1 Acanthopleuribacteraceae bacterium | reverse complement strand
GGGCATTTTCTATTTATTTCTTATTGCAAGCGTTTTTTGCATTTTGAGCCTGGATTTCGATGATTTTCAATTGCTCACGAATGATGGTGGCGTTTCCCGAATTCCCATCGTGCTTGCATCCGTGAAGGTTGTGAATTTTTTTATCCTCATCCCGCTGATTCTGACCATCATCCACATTACTTTTCAGTTTCATATTGCGGATTGGTGGCGTTTGGTGAGCGAGTTGCCGTCTTATTTCCCAAATCGCAAGACCTTGGACAGAGAGGTCCAACCGTGGTTTTTGAGCAGGTTGGCCCGATTAGGTTGTTACTCGGAGCCAAGCAACGGTATCGATCCCCATATACCGGAACGCGATGGACTGGAGGAAAACAAAAGCGGGTGGTTCCTAAATTTACTCAGGTTGATATTCTGCCTCGGCATTGGGTATTTGCTGGGCCCCGCTATCCTATTATTTTTTTGGTCTGAATACCTGCCAGTCCACGGCTTGGGTACATACTGGCATATTTTGCTTCTTTGGCTGGCTTTAACCGTCAGTTGGTTCGGGATTTTTAAGGCTGGAAATTATTGGAAAAAACACGGGATAATTTTATTTCTGGAAAATCGGTGCCAGTGGATTCAAAGCCTGGCGAAACCATTGGCAGCCCGATACTTGCTTTTCCCCTTTGTTATTGCATTTTTCGTATTTGGGGGGATCACGGGTTATGTGTTCCATGGGCCGACGAGGTTGAACCTATTCGACAGCTATTTGGATCTCGAGGCTGAGGACTTCTCTGGTAATTTAATCGAGCCGGGGTCTGGAAAAAGAAAAGGAAAAATCAAATGGGATAATCGAAATCTAAATCAGGGAAATTTTAAAGCCACAAATTTTTCCCGATCCGATTTTATGGCTACCCGTTTTACTTATGCCCTACTGGATGGAGCCGATTTTTCTGAATGTACAGGAGAAAAACTTTCTTTTCAAAACGCGGCTTTGACACTTGTGGATTTCTCAAATGCCAAGATGCCTTGGTCCAATTTTGAGAATGCAACCCTGCATCAGGCCATTTTTAACGGATCGACTCTCGATGATTCGAATTTTGCATCGGCCGACCTCCATTCAGCCCGGTTTTCCTCAAATTCGAGTTTAAAAAGGGTGAACCTGACTTATGCAAACTTACGGGAGGCCCATCTTTTAGATAAAACTAGTTTGTTAAATTCGGATCTCCGTTTCGCTGATCTTCGTGATGCTAATCTAAGCTCCGTGGTGCTCGTGGGCGCCAAGCTTCACCATGCAAAGCTCGAGGGAGCACAGTTTGGTGAGGTTCTGATTGGCGGCGCCGAGTTTTCCTATGCAGAAATGCAGGGCTTTTCGCCCGAAGGAGAAATCCTCGATGAGGGGAAATTCCAAGGCGCGGTGCTCACGAATGCAAGGCTTCAAGGAAAGTCTTTGAGGCACGCCCTTTTGGAAGGTTGCGACCTCACGGGAGCCCAACTGCAGTCCTCCAATCTGGCGGATGCGAATCTATCCAACTCGACGTTAAAAGGAACATTGCTCACCAATGCTTTTCTGAGAGACGCCGATTTGTCCAACGCTGATTTCCGCCTCGCGCAGCTTCGAGACGCCGAGCTCTGCGATGCCGACCTAACCGGGGCAAAGAACCTCACCCTACCTCAAATTCAAGAAGCTTGCATTTGTGAGGGTACGATCTTGCCGGAGAACCTCGAACCCCATCGCGATCAGATTCCTACCTGCCCCTAAGCCTTGGGGTAGAATGTCGGAGTGATGTTCCACGGGTGGTAACCGACCTCATTTTTCTTTTCGTGGTGCCGGGGTTTGGCGTGGATATTGCTAAAAATTTCGGAAACAACAAAAATCGATGAAGGGGGAATTTCATGCTGGCCACATTATTTTTGAGCGCCTTGGTGTTTTCAGGCGACGGGGTTTCCCTTTTTGAGCAAGGGCGCTGGGGTCAGCCGCCCTTCCGCGATGTGCTGCTGCATGAGGACCTCGCGATTTGCGCCCTGGACGAGGCCGGCGTTCAGATCTTCGATATCCGCGACCCGGCCGCGCCGGTGGAATTGGCCTGGTTCGAGGTAGGGGCCCGCGTTCAGGATATGGCGGTTCATGGAGACAATCTTCTGATCGGCCACCCATCGCGCGGCTTGGTATTGGTGGATATCGGCGATCCCAGCCGGCCGCGGGTGGTGGGAAACCTGCCGCGCGGCAATTTTGATTTCAAATTCAACCCGCGTTTGCTGCTATCGGGTTCCCGGCTTTTCGAAGTTTGGCCGCGCGTCATCGACGTCCATGACCTGGAATCCGGCGCCAAGATTGTCGCCAGTTGGGATTCTCCATCGAGCAGCTTCTCGGTCAGCGGGGACCTGGTCGCCTGGAAGGTGAACCGCGAGTTGGTGCTACAGGATATCAGCGATCTCGCCCAACCTCGAGATGTGGGTCGAGTGGCGCCCAACGGCACCGCGCGCACCTTCGTATTGCATGGCTCCTTTCTCTTCGTCTTCGTGCGCGAGCGCGGACTCCAGGCCTGGGACCTGGCCGATCCAGGCAACCCGCGGCTCCGAGCAACGGTGAGACCGCCATCCGAGCTATTGGAACTCCTCGTCCATGGAGATCGGCTTTTCGCGAGGGGGGACAAAGAACTGCTGCACATCTTTGACATTACCGACCCCGCGAACCCATCTTTGGTGGCAACCGATTTCCCCACGGAACTTCCAACGCGGGCCCTTTCGGTGAGTGAAAACCGGGCCGCGGTGGTGGACGGCAATGAAAAGCTGGTGCTCTTCGATTTGGACGATTCGCCCCGCATGGCCGGCCTGGTGGCGCCGACCAGCCAAGAGTTGAGCTATCTCGCGGTAGATGGACCCGCCGTGCTGGCGGCTTCCGCGGCAGGCCCCCTGATTCTGGATGAGGCTCGCGACCGTCTCGTCCCGCTCGATGGAGCGGATGGCGTGGGCTCGGCGCTCGCTTGGTCAGGCCCTCTACTGCTGGCCGCCGGCCAATACGACCTGCGGATCTTCGACTTCTCCAATCCCGGAGACCCGATTCTTTTGGGAACCGTTCAAGGCGATTGGTACCCGCGCGCACTCGCAATTGCCGTCGAGGGCGATCATTGCCATGTGCTCTCTTCTCTCGGGCTCTCCATCCTCGATATTTCAGACGCCTCGAATCCGACTTTATTGACGCGGGTCCCCATCGAGGAGCTTACCACCAGCCATATAGATGATTTGGAAATGGATGTCGACCTCCGCGAGGGCCATGCCTTCATTTGCGGGTTCGGCAGGGGTTTGCAGGTTTTTGATGTGCGCGAGCCCGGGGCGTCCCAAAAGTTGACCGAGTTCTACCAGCCCTTTACCAGAGCCATGGATTTTTATGGGGATTACGGCGTGTTGGCCCTGGACCAGGCGGGCATCATGGTCGTCGACCTCAGCGATCCCGTCCGGCCCCGGCCCGTGGGTTCGGTCTGCACGCCGGGCCGCGCCATGGACGTGGTGGTTCGGGACCGTTTCGCGCTCGTGGCCGACGGGGAAGCTGGCATCGCGGTGGTGGATTTGAGCCGACCTCACCAACCCGTCCTCGCGGCGACCTATCCCACGGTGGGCAAGGCCCTGGCCATCGGTCTGCGCGGCAATTCGCTTTGGATCGCGGACGGCCCCTCCAGCCAATTGCGTAGCTTCGGCTTCGAGTTGCCATCCCTTTCGCATGTGATGCCCTGGATCGTGAACGAGGGTGGCTACCAAAGCCGCATTCACCTCGCCAATAAGGCCCGCCAGCCGGCATCCGTGTTTTTGCGCGCCGTGGACGAGACAGGCCACGAAACCCTGGCGATGCGTGAAGTCGGCGCCGGAGGGGTGTTGTCCATCGCCGCGGATGAGCTGTTTCCCGGCATGGCCTCCTTCAGCCTGGAGCTTCATTCCGACCTGAGTTTGTTCCCAAGCGCAATGACCTGGAAACGCGGCGGAAATGAACCGCTCGATTCGGCGATCTTTTCCCAGGGTCGGACTTGGCATCATTATGGCGACAAGCTCGTTCTCGGCAACCTGCCCGCCACGGGAGGCGCATTGGTTTTCCTGAGCAATGCGCCGGCCGGCGTTCCCCCCGTAAGGGCGACGGTCACTCCGTTCGGGGGCTCGGGCGGCTTTGCTCCGAAAACCATCGAGTTGGCCTCCGGCAGACCGAGTCGCTTTCCAATCGCCGACTTTATAGAGCCGAACGCGGTTTCTTCCGATATCAGCATCCGGGTGGAAACTTCCTCCCGATTTAAGATCTCCGGCGCCGTGGTGGGCGCCGATCCTGGCGGGCGGCTCGCTCTGGCCTCCGCTGACGCCTATCGGCCCGCCAATCCAAATAACAGGGAGGTCGAAACGATTGGAGAATGGGGTTACGGGCTAGCGACGGATTTGGCCCGCCACGGCGGCTTCGCCTATGTGGCCACGCTGGATGAGGAACTGCTGGTCATCGATGCCCGCGATGCACAAAATCCAGAGGTCGTGCGGCGTGTAAAACTGCCCTTTCCCATCAGCGAAATGGCCGCCGAGGGTGGCCGCCTGTATGCCGCGGGGTTCGGGCTCGCGGTTTACGATCTCGAGCGTCCGGAGGCGCCGCGGCTCCTGGGTTCGGAAAAGCTGATGGATAACACAATGGGCTTGGCAATCCATGACCATTGGGCCTACCTGTCCCTGGTGCGCGGCGGCGTGGCGATTTTCGAAACTAAGGATGGGGGCGCCCCTCGATTGGCAAGTCTCATGCCTGTGGACAGCCCCCTCAGAATAGTTGCCGCGAATGGGCTGCTCCTCCTGCATGCTTATTGGAACCCTGTCCGCAACTATCAACTACAGATTTTTAGCCTGGAGCAACCGGACGAGCCGCAATTGTTGTCGGCTTACGCGCTGGACAGCCCAGGCGGAGGTCTCGCCGTTCAGGAGGCGCTCGTATACCAGGTGGACAATGCCCGTTTGGTTGTGCTGGATATATCCGACCCCACCCGGCCGGCCCAGGTCGGGCAAATCCCCTTCGATTACGCGCGCCGACTGCATATTGTGGACGGCATGATGTTCGCCGCCTGGCGGGATTCCTGGCGGGTTCTGGATCTAGTGGATCCACTGGAACCCCGCCTGATTGGGAGCTATTCAGGCGCTGACGAGCTGGCGCCCTCGGCGGCGGATCTTTTTTCCATTGGACGGGATTTTTCCGTCTGGAGGATTGATGACCCCTCCAACGCTGAACGGATCTCCCAAACTGCCCGCATGGGGGTGGCGCAAAGCGTGACCCTGCGCGACGGGTTGGCCTATCTGGCGCATGGCCAGGGCGGGTTGCGCATATTGGATGTGCGTGATCCTCAAAAGCCCTTTATCGTGGGAGAATTGCCGTTGCGGGATACGAGAAAGGTCTTGCTGGACGGGGATCGCGCCTACGTGGCGGATAGCTGGGAGGGTCCGGTGCTGGTGGATATCAAAGACCCCGCCCGGCCGGAGATGCTGAGTAAGAGCTTTGGCAGTTACGATGTGCTGCGTAGCGGGAGTCATGTATACGCGTCCAGCTTGCATATGCTGGTTTTTGAGCCGGATGAGTTGCAGGATTATGTCGGCTCTTGGGACCCTCGGCAGATAGATAGCCTGACCTTCAGCAGGCTGGCGGTTTTGGACGAAACCCTCTTTATGACCCTGCGCCAAGACGGTTTGACGGCCATCGATGTTGGCGATCCAACCGATCCCAGGCCTTCCGGTTATTTCGAGTACCCCGCGGAGAGCCGTGGGTTGGCCGCGGGCGACGGCGTGGTTTACCTCGCCGATCGTGGCAAGGGTTTGCTGGTGCTGGATGTGGCCAACCCGCAAAAAATCCGCCAGATCGGCGCTTTCTGTAGCTCTGGCGAGGCGACCTCGGTTGCCCTGCGCGAGGACAGGCTCTACCTTGCTGACGGTCATGCGGGCGTAAAGATGTTGGATGTTTCTCGTCCATCCAGCCCCAGGCTGTTGGCGGAATACGCCACCGGAACCGAAGCCCAAGATGTCTGGCCCGAGGGCGACACCCTATACGTGGCAGGCGGGTACAGCGGCCGCCTGACAATTGGCGCGGTAAAGGCCGAATCCTTTTCCTATTTCATCCCCTGGATGGTCGCCAACGACAATTTCGGAAGTGGGCTCTCCCTGGCGAACCCCAACGCGAGTGGGGCGAGCGTCTCGCTGCGGATAGAGGATCTCGCGGGTCAAATCGAAACCCGCGAGCTCGACCTTCGGGCGGGCGCCACGATGACGGCGGATGCCGCTAGCTTGTTTCCGGATAAAAACGGCTATGCCCTCGCGGTGGAGTCATCCCAGCCGTTGATGGTCCACTTTTTTACCGCCAAAACCTCGGACGCCGCGGCCATTCGAGATGGAGCGCGGGGCCGCGCGGTGGAAGCCTCTCTCCTGAGCCGCGACCTGCTTTTTGAGGTGGTGAGGCCCGATCCGCGCGCCGCGGTAGTATTGGTCGCCCCAGGTGGCGGCATCGCCAACAAGGCGGAATTCGCGTTGTATGACGAGGCCGGCGGTCTGGTAGCTCGGGCCGAGCGCACGCTGGTCCCCAACCGACCGAATCCCATTTTCCTGAAAGACCTTTTCGGCGTCCGGGACAACGCCGCTACCTTGCGAATCGTTGGGGACACGAGGCTGGCCGGAACCCTGTTTTTCTTCGGAACTGAAAGCATGCCGGTCACCCTGGATGCCAGGCCCCTCAACGCGGGTGAATGACCCGCCGCTTCCCGGGCGATCAGCGCCATTTGCGCGCCCTGAATATGGAAAAGCCCAGGCAGATGGTGAATAGGATCGCGGCTCTGGCCGCCCAGCTTGCGAAGCTGGCGTCTCCTCCCAACCGCGCCTGGTGGGCCAAAATCCCGGAGCCCGCTGCCAAGACGCCGAACAGGAATTGGTGGCCCAGGGCGTAAAGCAGACGCGATCGTTCGCGAAAACCCCGAATCCGGATCTCGAGCTCACCCGCGTTGGCCCGCGCCAACAAGCGTTTGAGCTCATCGGGAATGGTGATCGCCGAAACCAGGAGATCCTTGAGCATGCCGCCCACCAGTTTTTTCCAATCGCGGTTGCCGAGAACCGCCTCATTCAGATAAGGCCGAATCGTGCTCATGGGGTTCATTTCCGGATGAAGATGGGTGGTCAAACCAACCAGCAACAGTAAGGTACGCTGTAGCACCACCCACTCCCTGGGGATTTGGAAGGCGGCGGTCAGGTCGTGCAGCGAGATATCCAAATGGCGAAAGTCGGCCATGATCTCCATTTTGGTTTCCAGATCCATATTGATGTCTTTCAGGCTCCAGGACTCCAGGGGGATCTGTTCCAGGAACCGCCGCTGTACATGTGCGATGATCCGTTCTCCGGTTTCGTCACCGGCGCGATAGGCGATGAAACCCATCACCCGCAATGCCTCCCGAATCTTTGCGCTATCCCGGCATAGCACGGCTTCCAAGAATCGCGACATGCCGTCCCGCATTTGAGTAGAAACGCTTCCCACGGCGCCGAAGTCCAAGAACACCAGCCGCCCGTCCTTCGACACGAGAATATTGCCGGGATGGGGATCGGCATGATAGAGCCGGTGTTCGAACAGCATGCGGCAATAGGCGTTCAAAACCCTTTTCGCGATTTCTTCACGCTGGAAACCCATGGCGTCCAAGCTTTTCAAATCGGTGATCTTGACGCCTTCCATGAGGCTGGTGGTGAGCATCCGGTCCGAACTGAGATCGGCCACAACCTCGGGAAAGGCGATGCCCGGATCATCGGTGAAGTTGGCCGCAATGGCGCGCATGTTTTCGGCCTCCCTGCGGAAATCGAGCTCTTCGAGGATCATGTCCCGGATTTGGCGGAACGCCATGTCCATTCCCCGCAACCGCAGGAAAAATCCCGCGATCCGCATCACGCGCCGCAGGGTTCGGAGATCGAGCCCCGCGGTTTCCTCGATATCGAGGTGCTGTACCTTCACGGCCACGCGGTTGCCGTTGACCAGGGTTGCCTCGTGGACCTGGGCAAGGGATGCGCTGGCAATGGGTTCGGCATGAAAAGAAGTGAACAACGCATCCACTTCGCGGCCCAGCTCCTCGCGGATGCGGGTGCGAATCTCCGCCAAGGGCCGGACGGGCGCCTGATCCTGAACGCCTTCCAATTCGGCGCGAAAGGCCTCCGGCAAAAAGTTGGTTAAAATGCTGAGGAGCTGACCGATTTTGACAAAGAGGCCTTTTACCTCCAGGATCGCCCGTTCCACCCGGCGGGCATTGCGGCGGTGGGCCCTTTCCATCCGTTCCGAGCGCCAGGCTTGACCGCGAACTCCGCCGGCAAGCGAAATCCAGAGGTAGCTCAAACCCACGCGCGCCAGGGTGCGGTAGATGCGGAACAGGCGCATTCGACGTTTCAGGCGTGTCTGGAACACCCGAGAGCTTGGTTTGCGATGGGCCTTTTGCGCACCGGTAGCGGCCATGTTGTCCCTCCGTTGATGAGAAGGGTATACGAAAAAGCCCAACCCCATGGACCAGGCGGACATTTTTGGTTGGGTCCAATATCCCATAATCTGCCTGGGGTTCATGCTCCGGAGCGGAGTTCCGGAGAGGAAGAATGCTTGAAACCGAAAGCTGGGGAAAGGAGTGCATGCTTAGCCCGCTTCGGGGGAGGCCCCGGCCGCCGCCTTTTTTGGATGACTCCCCGGGCGCAAACGCGTAAGCTTGAAGCAACCTCGCGTGCGGGTCCTAACAGAGCTCGGATTGTCCATGACCAAGACCGTCACTCACTCCAAATACCGGCGTTTCCGCCGTTGGCTCGGCAGGCTCCATCCCTTGCGCTTCTGGCGCGGCCGCCGAATCAGCCATTGGTACCAGGACCTGGAACGGGCGCCCATCACAAATGAATCCTGGAATCCGCGCGGTTGGTTTCCCGTCAAAATCCATTTCGAGCGGGATCGCATTGCCTGGGCGCATTTGGGAGGGGAAACATTCAGGGACCCCTTTTTTTTTCAAACCATTCATCGGTTGATCTGTTCGCGAACCCCACCGCGGATGCAAGCCAGTACGGGCGCGGCCTTGCTGGAGCAAGTCGATCTTTTTGATGGCCTGGCCCCGAACGGGTTTATTTTTCATGTTTCCCGCTGCGGCTCCACCCTAGTTTCCAACATGTGCATGCGCCTGCCGCAAAACCTTGTGATAGCCGAGGCCACACCCATCAATGCCAGCCTGCGCCATTTTATGGCACGGTCCCAGTCGGAGGAGGCCGTTTCCTGGTTACATGCGGTGATGGCGGCCTTCGGCGCAACCGCTCTGCCCTCGCAACATCATTTCATCGTCAAGTTCTCGAGTTGGAACCTGTTCCTGCTCCCTTTAATCGAACGCGCCTTCCCCCATGTGCCGCGCATCATCCTTTACCGGGACCCGGTTGAGGTGCTGGCCTCCAACCTGCTTCGGCATGGCGGTTGGCTGCGGGAAAGGGGCCGCTTCAACCCGGCCACGCTGATCGGTGCGGAGGCCGCCCGCGGTCATAAACAATGGGATGAAGCCACTCATGCGATTCGCATTCTGCAGGGGATGTACCGCGCCGTGTTGACGCATGCGAACCAAGACACCCTGCTTGTCAATTATGAAGACATCGGCCCGCGCGTGCTTCCGCCTATTTTGAATCATTTTGGGATCCAGGCCAGTGCGGAGGAGCGCGAACATATGGCCGGCGCCTTAGCGGTTTATTCCAAGGACCCCCGGGGCCGCAAGGCCCACAAGGACGACCGTTCCCAAAAATGGTCCCTGCTCGACGAGGAGGTTCGAGCTGAAACCCAACGTCTCGTGGGCGAGCCATTCGAGTTGCTGCAAAATCACTCCGCGAGATTGTCATGAGCCCCAAGTCCGGTTTTTTGCGGAGACCCTGTGGTAGGAGAGGCGGTGCATGACTCTGATCGACGGCGTCTTGATTTTGGTTGCCCTGATTTTTTTAGGATTCGCCATTCTCGGACGCGAGGCGTGGCCCTTCTCAAGTTACCGCATGTACGCCTTTCGCCGAGACCCGGAACAGGTGGCGTGTTACCGGCTTGCCCTGAGGACGGGCGAGGCCCGTTGCATTTGGTGGCGGCCCGCTTTTCACAATTACCAGCGTGGGTTCGGTTACCGTTACCGGGTTTTGGTCCGCCAGGCCGAGACAAGGCCCCGGCAAGCCCAGGCGCAACTGTGGGACCTGCTGCAAGAGACCGTGCGCATCATGGATTTAGAGGGAGATGCGGATGCCTGCCAAAGCATGGTGGTCGTGCTGCGCCGGGTCGCGCCGCCCTCGAAGTCTTTGGTCATTTGGGAACAGCCCGTGCTGGAAGTTCCCCTGAGCCTGATCCGCGGGGATGAGCGTCATGGATAGCCTAATTGCGCCCGGCTTGGGTCCGGCCAATGGCGTCCGGCTTTTTTTGTGGCTCTACGTGGCCGCATTGGCGTCTCAGTTCCTTTGGTGTTTCCGCGAACAAGTCCGCTACCTGCAAATCCGCGATCTAAGGTTGCGTCCCTTGCCTTTGTTGAGCGTCATCCCCATGCCGCGCCTGAAGGTGTCCGCATTTCGTTGGGTTGGCGCGGTTTGGGTGATTTGTTTGCTCGCGGCTTGTGTTGGTCCGTTTGCGCGTCTCTTCCTTATCCTCTCGATCGGCGGTTATTTTCTTTACTTCGCCCAAATTCCGGACCTGGCCTATATCAGACGCAAAACCAATTTGATTCCCCTCATTCTATTGGTGTGTTTGTTTGCGCCCGGCATCGAGGCGCCACTTGAAATACCCGCGCCTCTTTGGCCGCTTTTCCTGGTCAAGCTCATGATCGTGCTGGTGTACCTGGCCTCGGGTATCTCCAAGCTGCGCTATTCGGGATGGGTTTGGGCGGATGGGCGAACCTTGCGCGCCAACCTGCTGGAGCATTACCTTTGGGGCGACATGGCCGTGGCCCATTGGCTGATTCAACGGCCGCGCGCCTGCATGCTCTTGAGTATCCTCACCCTGGGGTTCGAGCTGACTTTTTGGTTGGTCCTCCTGTTTCCCGCGCTTACTTTGCCCTATGCGCTATTGGGTCTGGGCTTTCACCTGGGAACGCAACTCGCCATGCGCATCAATTACCTGCGCTATTTCGGCCCGGGCTACCTTGTCTTCGCCATCGAGCCCCTGATGCGGTTTTTTTGGCCCGGCTGACGAGGGGGGCGGCCGGACATCTCGCTTTTCATCATTGCGGCGGATTACTTGGAAGATCATGCTAGGCTTAGAATGGCGTCATTCGCGAGAATTGGGATGGTTCCATGCACCGAATTTGGCCGTGGTTGTGGTTGGCGTGCCCGTGGGCATCCGCCCAGGTAGAACCCGTGGAAGAGGAAGTACGGGTGCGCCTGCGGGACGTCCGCGTACATGTATTGGATGCCGGCGGGCAACCGGTGCGCGGCTTGAGACCCGAGAGGTTCTCCATCGAGGCCGGGGGCCGGCCGCGCGAGATCAGTTTCTTTGAGGAAGTCGTGTTGCCGGGAGGTTCGGCGCGGGCGCGCGACGCAACCGAGCGCGCTTTTGCGGTTTCCCACAATGCGGAACCGCGTTGCCTGGTGTTTGTGATCGAAAGCGGCAATATGAACAAAGCCATGTTCCGCAAATGTATTGAGGCCATTGGCGACTTCATTCAGGACCAACTCCCTCCGGGCGTTACGGTCAAGCTGGTGCAGATCGAGGAGACCATGGTCCACCTCTCCTCCTTCACTCAAAAACGGCAAGAGGTTTTGGCCGGTCTGGCCAGGGCCGAATACGGAGGCGGACTCTGGAAACAGCTCAATATCTACGAGCGCGAGATCGTCACCCAGATCGTCGATCCAAAAGGCGGCGCGGGTCTCGCCTCACAAGAGAGCGGCTTCACCCTCATCAATTCCAGCGTTCAGCTCAAGGCCAACGCCAAAGAACGATACTATCGGGATTTCTATGCCAATATGCTTTTGCTGGCCCGTATCCTGAAGCCTTTGCCAGGTTCGAAATCGGTATTTCTTCTGACGGGCGGCAGCTTTCTGGAAGAGGACGGCATCTACCGGGCCACCACGCCGCTGGCCCGCAAGCTGGGCCGGGTCTACAACGAGGCAAACGCCACCATATACGGAATTTTACAAGAGCCCATGTTGCCGCTGTCGGAACGGTTGCTGGGCGTGGCTACTCAGCGTTTCGGGCCCGGCAATAACAGCCTCAGCTATAAAACTCTACAGAATGCCTCGACCTTTCCACCCATCCAGGGCACCGCGTTTTCCTACAACACGGTCTTCGAGAACCGCGGACAACTGGCGACCGGACCCAGCTTCGCGGCCAAAGAAACCGGCGGTCTCCTGTTAGCCTCCACCGATAATCGAACGTTTTCCCAGCGCCTACCCGCCCTTTTCCAGGCCGCCAACCATTACTACCGTCTGGGTTTTACTTTTTTGGAGGGTGAGGAGGACGATGCATCAGAATTGGAGATTGCCCTGGCCGGGCTGAAGGAAAACCAATGGAAGCTCCACTACGGCAAAGGCTACGAAAAGCAGAGAGATTTTTCCCAGGACGACGAGGCGGAACGGAGTCTGGAGTTCGAGGCCATGCTGTTGCTGGGCGGCATTCCGCGCAACGACCTCGACAGCCTTGCCGGCTTCTATCTCTTCCAGGCGCCGGACGAGGGTTACCGCGTTCCGGTGTACATTGAGACCGGCGGCGATCCGCTTGGAGACTACGAAATCGGTTTCGCCGCGCTGGGCGCGGAGGGCGAGCTTTTGGACCTGTCCCTTGCGCGGGGCAAGCACACATCCGGGGCGGCCGATCTGTTGTTCTACGATGTGTTGATTTCAGAGACGTGGCCCCATTTCCTGCGCGGCGCACTGCTCAACCTTGCCAATGGTCGGTACAGCTTTTTCGAGCGGCGGATCCCAGCGTTCGGAACCGATGCCCAAGATTCCCATATGAGTGAAATCCTGTTGGCCGCTCCCGACCAATCCAGGGTGCTGGTTCCCATGAACGAGCTCCGGGAGAGCGATCATGAGCGCGACCGGTTGCGCATTCAAGAAGATCCGCTTCTCCTGGCTGGGAATCGCTTCATTCCCGTCGCCCATGCCGAGTTCCCCCTTGGCGCGGCGCCCCGTTTCTTTTTCCAGCTTAAGGGCATTCAGCAACCCGGTCATCGCTTTGAGCTCAAGGTCAAGTTGCAACAAGGAGAAAACGATTTGCCGGCCAAAGCCGCCATCCGTAAGCTGCTTAACCCGCACGAGGCGATCTATCATTTTGAGGGCAGCTTCGAAACCGGTCATTTGCAACCAGGAGAGTACGCGCTCGTGATCCGTCTGGCTCATCCGGAGAGTGGGCGCATGCTGCGGCGCAGCAAAAACTTTTCGGTCATTGGAAGGCAATGAAGCGTCTTGGGACGGCATCTGCCAAGCCGGGAGTCGCGAACTTTTTGGACCCGGCGCCGTTTGTTCTTTTGATGCTCGTGAATGCGCGAAAGTGCCTCGATTTCAAGAATCGCCGAGGTAGGTAAACCGCCTCTCCGCTTTTCGCTGGAGACGCGGAGGTACGTATGGCTCCCACACAAGAGGGTTTTCCCTGCTCTCCCCAACAGAAAAGGCTTTGGCGGTTGTCGGGAGAATGGGGCTCCTTCCGGTTCGTGGCGGAGTTGCGATGCGATCAACGCCTGGGCGCCGCTCGGCTACGCCGCGCCTTACGCGCGGTGTTGACCCGCCACGGCGGTTTCCGCACCGGGTTGCTGGTTCCCCGCCACCGCACCACACCCATGCAGGTCATAGAAGAAACGCCTCGTTTGTTGTGGCGCGAGGAGACCTTGCATGCGGATGGGGAAAACCAGGTTTTGGAAGCCGTTCGGAATGCTCTGCTCGGGACTGATGGCCAGCCTGAAGCCCCCGGAGCCATCGCCCTGCTGCTGCGGAGCGAGGCCGGAAAGGAGGGGAGCGTCCCTGGAAAGACAATCCTGATTCTCGGCCTGCCGGCGTTTGGCTGCGACCGGCGGTCTCTGGATGTGCTGCGCCGGGATTTGGAGCGCGCCTACCGGCAGGAGGGCGCTTTCGCCGGGGAAGAACCCCCGGTTCAGTATGTGCAGTACTCCGAGTGGCTCGGCGAGCTGGAAGCTGAGGAGGGGGGCGCCAAGGCGTTTTGGGCGGCGCGTGAGAGCGAGGTCCGGCAACTGGCATTGCCACGCGAAAAATCCGAGGACGGTCCCTTTCGGCCCGCATTTCCGCCGCTGGAAATCGAATGGCGGCCCGGCCCCCTTTTTCAACAACGCTATGGCGCCGATCCGGAGGCGGCGCGCGCTTTTTTCCTTTTAGCCTGGCGCCTCCTGCTGGCGCGTCATGGAGGCGAGCGCAAGTGGAGCCTCGCCGTCGACTTTCATGGCCGTTCGGTCGAGGGATTGGAGACCTGCTGTGGACCATTCGAGCGGGCGCTCCCGATTCTGCTGGAATGTCCACCCCATAGCGCCTTCAATGCCGCGCAACGCCAGGTTCTTAAGGCCCTGACCGCCGCGGAAGAACGGCAGGAATTTTATGGGTTCAGCCAGGAAATCCCCATTCTTCGCCAAGGATTCGCCCACGAGATTTTGGACGATCGGGACAGTGAGGATTCTTTATTCCGGCGCTGGTCCTACCACGGCTGGTTGGAGCCCCATTCGCTCAAACTCCATGTTCGGCAAGCAAAGCCTCATGTCAAGCTTCAGTTCCACTACGACGAAAGAGCGTGGGAGCCCTCCGCCGTGCGCGCGATGGCAGAGGGCTACCGCATACTGTTGGATGCGGCGTTGGCAGAGCCGCATCGACGCCTGTCCGACTTGCCCGTGATCGGCGAGTCCGAACGCCATTTGCTGTTGTATGAATGGAATCCTTGGGCAAAATCAGTGCCCGTTCAATCCCTGGCTTCCTTGATGCGGGCTCGGGGAGAGCGGGATCCCCATCGCGTGGTGTTGGTGGGAGAGCGGAGCCATATAAGTCATGGCGCGTTGCGCGCTCGAATCCGGAGTCTTGCCATGCGATTGCGCGGCCGGGGGTTCCGCGCGGGCGACATCGCGGCTCTTTGCCTGGAGCGGTCGCCCGAACTCGTGATCGCAATGCTGGCGGTATGGGAGGCGGGCGGCGCCTTTCTACCGCTCGACCTCAGCCAACCCGAGCCGCGAGTGTCCGCCATCCTGGAGGATGGCCCTTCCTGGCTGCTGATTGGTGGCGCGACGCGGCCACCCAAACACCCGGGCCTCAAGGTTCTTGCTTTCGATGAAAGGGATTTGAACATAGAGCCGCCGCCCGTGGATTCCAAACCCGTGCATGGCGCCAGCCCGGCCTACATGATCTTCACATCCGGTTCCAGCGGTCGGCCAAAGGGCGTACTCGTCAGTCATGAGAACCTGGCCGCTTATGCCCATGCCGTCTGGAAACGCCTGCGTCCGGATCCGAGTTGGTCTCATGGCCTGCTGACCACGCCCGCGGCGGACCTGGGCTATACCCTGCTGTTCCCGCCCCTTGTCCTGGGAGGAACCATTCACATGCTCTCGCCCGGCCGGACCGAGGA
>JBGTRP010000060.1:0-15571 GCA_041940685.1 Acanthopleuribacteraceae bacterium | reverse complement strand
GGCGGCGATGATGCGCGCGTTGGTGGTGCGGTCTTTCATGTCGCCCACCCTCCGAAAGGTGCCGGTTTCCAGCAGGCGCAAAAGGCGGACCTGCATCGCGGGCGAAGCCTCGCCAATTTCATCGAGGAACACCGTGCCGCCGTCGGCCACCTCAAATAGCCCGGCCTTGTTCTCTACCGCGCCGGAAAACGAACCCCGGCGGTGGCCGAACAATTCGCTTTCCAGCAGCGTATCCGGCAAGGCGCCCGCATTTTGACTCACGAAACGCCATTCGCTGCGCTTGCTGTTGTGGTGGATGGCGCGGGCGACCAACTCTTTACCCGTGCCGGTCTCCCCCTGGATCAGTACGGTAATGTCATTGTCCAACACCCGTTTGATCGACTCGCATACCCGATGCATGGCGGAGCTTTGGTAAACAATGCCGCCAAATGTAGAGGCCCCCTCCAGCGAACGTTTCAGGCGATTGTAATCTTCCTGAAGGTTGCTGTGGGATTGGGCGTTTTGAATAGCGGTAGCCGCCTGCTCGCCGAAGGCGGTGAAGATGGAGAGATCGCGATCCGACATACGGTGGTTGACGGAAACCGTGTCGATATAAATCACGCCCAACACCCGGTCCCGCGTCTGTAGGGGAATCACCATCAAGGCTTTCAATCCGAGGCCGACAATGCTGGGCCGGTCTTTGAAACTGGAAGTAGGCACATCCTCGATGACGATCGTTTTTCCCGTGGCCATGGCGCGCTTGGCCGCGGACCGGCTGATTTCAAACTCCTCGCCGTCCACCTCCGAACGATCCAGGTTGATCGCGAATTCGAATTCCAACTCCCCCTTCTGATTGACCAGCATCAACACGCCCCGCTGCGTGCCCGTCAACTCGTTGATGTATTTCATGATCATCTTCAGAGCCGTACGGAGATCTAGGGTCGATACCTGTTGACTGATCTCCAACAGACGCCAAAGGGAACGAATTTGCCGCTGTTGGTAATCGCCGTCATTCTCTCCACCCGGCGGATTCAAGGGAGGCTCAATCAATGCGTTTTCCGTGCTCATGAATTCTCCCGATGTCGCCTTGGCGACCAAAGTTTTTCAGTATCCTGGTTTTTCTGGAAAGCCGAAACCGGGACGCCCTCGACATGAAACAGGGGCAAACCGAGTCCGATTGGGTAGGAGCGACCAGGCGCAGGGCACCCCGCGCATGCCTGAAAGGCCCGCGCGGAGGGGCCTTTCTCGCTAACAAAAATTTTGGCGCCATCCACAAATTTCCCCCCCGGATGTTTCCCCATAACCAATGCTCTCACTTTCTGTAAAAACAATAACACTTCCCCACGGATAAACAATCCATCTGGCTGGGCGATGGGGTCTTTTACATCCGGGCGCACCCATGCCGAGTCAACTCAGATCCCCGAATTGCCGCCACGGGCTTCCTGCCCGGCGCATTGCCAACATGTTTCAACCATTTCCGGGCAGGAACCTCGATCACGGCAACAACCCCCGTTAAGGCAATCATTCAAGGTCTTCCCTCGGAGCACGGCCGCCCTGGGATCTGGCCTCTAGCCCAATGCCAAGGACCGCGGGTCCTCCAAACCGGGAAAGCGCCCCGGTTTTTGTGAAGACTTTTCTTAATTGTAGCACGTATCTTTTCAAAAGTCTTTATTTAGGAGGCGTCCAAGCGCACCTTGGAATTCAAAATTTTCCAATATCATCTCAAAATATTCCTAATGCTCTTCACTGATTTAAAGGAAAATTAGGCCAAAACATTTTTTTGGCAAAGACTCTAAATTGTAAAATCACATTTATCCCTGCTTCCTTCACAAACAGCAAAATCATAAACAAATACAAAATCCAGGCTTGGAGCGCCTCCCCCCGCATCATCCCGAATGAGGCAAGCCGCTTGCGAGCTTGCCGCGGGCCGCCCGGGGGCCTCGCCATGCTGGTCTCCGCTCCCGCATCGCAAGGCGAACCGGTTCGTAATCCTCGGCACAATCCTTCCCCGGCCGGTTGATTTCTCTCGCGGCATGACCTTTAATGGAGGTAGGAACCAACCTCGCGAGGCGTGGTTTTTAATGGCCTGCGCTATTCGCAAACGGAAGGCGATCCCGCGACAACGGCATCCACATTTGCATGTGGCGGGGCCCGATACCCGGGGGGCGGATCTTTCCCACTACCCTTCAGGAGCAGGACGTGTTGTTACCTTTTTTTGCGGCGGCATTCATGTTCCAGGACTTGAACCTGGATCTCTCCAAGACCTGGGAGGCGAGCGCCATGGAATGGATGACGCGGGAAGAGTTGGCGCTTTATGAGGCGAGTACGCCCCGGCAAAGAGAATTGTTCAGGGGATTTTTTGTATCCCGGCGCCTGGATCATCCCGACCATTGGCCAGGCTCAGGACTGTACCTGCCGTGTTTTTACCACCAGCGGGTACACGGGGATATTCGGGATCGCATCCAATACGCGCTCGGCGCACCCTTGGAAACCCAGCCACGCATGGACAATCCCGCGCTGCCGCGCGTTTGGAGGTACCCGGACGGGGACTTTTATTTCGAAGCCGACGGTTTCAAAAAGGTAAAGCTCGCCGCACGATCGCTGGAGCAATGGGAGACCGTGCTGGAAAGCCGTATCAAGCACCCCGAGCCGCGCTACGATCTGGAAGTGAACAGCTTCGGCAGAACGCGGCTTCCCGAGGACCTTGAATGGGTTCCCAGCCGGGTGGCAAGCCGGCGTCTTTTGCCCGAGAAACGCGGCGCTCGGCTGCAACTATCGATCTCCATTCCGGAAGCGTTTCAATCCTACTTGCAGGAAGATCGCTCTGGACCCGTGCAAAACATGGAGGCCCTGATCCTGCTTCACCCGCCGGGCGGACGGAGTCCCGATTTGCTATCTCGGAGCGGGCGCTTTCGCCACGCTACACAGCGTCTGAACCTGGTGGAATCCAGCCATATGCATCTCGAATTCCAGATGCCTCCCGGACATTTCGACGCGGAGATTCTCGTGTATTCGGGTTTTTTAAAGAAAGGTCTACGCACCACGATGACGCTGACCATTTTGCCACCGGAGATTCCCCGCATCGGCGATCCCATTCTCTGTCAGGAATGGCGAGATGCGCCCATCACCGCCCAACCAAGACCAGCTATCATCATTGGCGACACGCTTTACAAACCCATCGAAAGCCCGGTTTCCGGCAAACCCGCGAGGGTTCTGATCCGCGCTGATTTCCAAGATTGCCGGGCGTGGTCACAAACTGGAAAAAGCGCGCCCGTGTCCCTAAAACAAATTCGCGGGGAGCATGGCTGGTTCATCTTCGAGTTGCCCAATCCCACGCCTTCCACAACCGTCCTGGCAACGGCTGGAGAACCCGGAGGCAGCATCCTGGCCCTTAGCGCCTATCCCGGCCCTTTCGCGGCGGATTCGCGTTCAAATCTTCGGCTTAAGCAAGCCTCCGACGAGAACTACCTTTCTCTGGAGCGGCTGAATGTGGCTCCGGCAATTGATTTCACCGCGCTTTTCGTCAATGGCGCGCCGCTGGCGGCCTCTCGAGACGGCGAATTTCCCTGGCCCACCTTGAACTGGGGCCGAACCGCCGAACTGCGATTCATGCATCCGGGTGACACGGGTTGGGCGGAGGCGAGCTTTCAACTCACCCGCAACGAGGTTTTTGAAGCGCTCGTGGTAAAACCCAAATACATCGTTGCCGCAACCCAAGATTTGGAAGGAAAGCCCGCGCGCGTAAGGCTAAAGGTCTCGGTCGCCGATACGCCGGTCCCGGTCAGTAAAGAAGCGCCGGTCGCGGACACCCCCAAGCTTTGGGGCATCGTGGTCAATGATCCCCTGCTCAAGTCGTCCTCTTGGCTGGCCATTCGGCAGGCTCTTACTCAATGGCTGCGGAAGGAAACCCAACCCGAGGACCTCATTTACGTGGTTCACCTGGGCCATCGACCGGAATTGGTGTTGGAACCCACGCCCTATAAGATGCTGGCGCTCTCCGCGCTGCGCAGCCTTTCCCCCAAAACCCAGGATGAAAATTATTTTACCGTTCAATACCTCATCGATGCGCTCACGCATCTTGAACTCCACCAGACCAGGCCCCACCAAGTGCTTCTCCTGACCCACCAGCTCACCGATGAGGTCAGCCAGATGGAAAACCTAATTCCTCAACTGCGGCCCACGGGCCTTCAGATCTATAACCTGGAGTTTCCATTCGAATTCGTGCCGGAGTCGGAGTCCAAGGTCGCCGATCTCGAACCCGATCCGCTCGTCACCATGGCCGTCAAGGAAGAGGAGTACCAGCGGGATCGCATGGTGATCAAGGACAACTTCCAAGAGCAGCGCAATGTGACCGCCGGCTATTCCCTTGTCTGGAACACCAAGCGGAACCAAAAACGACGCAGGGACGAGGCGGCGCGGGTAGCGGCCTTTCACGAGGCGTTCAACGGTCAGCTCGCCAGCCTGACCGCGGGACTCGCCCATTCCAGCGGATTCGGCGAGACCACGCACGGCCTGCACCAATTCCTGGAAAAGCTCTCCAAATGGCAGCGGGTATTGGTCCACCTGGAACTGCCGCTGCCCGTCAATGACGATCAACTCATCAAGGTCGAGAGCCCGGAGGGTTATTCGGTTTCCTGGACCGTCGTGGAATGGCGCAATCCCTGAAACAAAAAACCGGGAATCAGGGCTCGCACGGGCCTAAACGAGACCGATTGAAGTCGTACACGTTTTCCTCGCTCTCGAAATAAAGCACCCTTCCATCGGGAAAGGCGGCCACCACGGCATTCGCTTTATCGAGCAGTTTGCCGGTTAGCGGATCGTAAGCGAGCCGCTGGATCGGGTTTTGGGCGAGGACGACGGTACAGGAGGGCGTCCCGTTGTACACGCGGCCCTCGATCTCCAAGGCCATTCCCTCATGGGAAAGCAGCTCATTGGCAAGCATGCAGACCTTGTTCTTTTCCTCTACAACGGCGACCGGCCGCGGCGAGGATTGTTTGGCTTTCTCGATGGTGTCCGGATCGACGCCCATTTTGGCGAGCGTAATGATTTGATCCACGGTGGGATTGCGATAGCCCACCGCCGTAAGACGGTTGACGTAATCAGCGGATATCCCCTCGGCCGCCAGTTTTCTGCGTTCCGAGGAGGTGAACCGGATACCCGGGGCCAATTCTCCGTGGAACGACGCCAGCCGCACATTGGGATGCGGCCCCGTCCAAGGTTTGAGCGCAGCGAGTGGTATCAGGAAGGAGAAACTCAACAGCAGAGCCCTTACCAAAAAGGGCTTGGTGAGTTGATTGTGGTTCACCTCATCATCCAGCAGCGAGATCAGCCTGCCCTCCAACTCGGAAGTTTTCACCATGGAAAGCGAAAAAAAGCCCTGTAAGCGCGAGGACTTCAGTGAACGCGCAATGTCCAGCAAATGGTCCGCATAGGCGGTCGCCCGGTCGCCGAGGCACAACACCCGGTCGTCACAAGCATGCTCTCTATGGCGCACCAATTCCCTATAAGCGACCCAAACGAGAGGATGAAACCAATAGAACGCCCGTACAAAATGAATGAAGATCAGGGAAAGGTAATCTCTTTTTTCAATATGGGCCGCCTCATGGGTCAGCACCATGCGCAGCCGTTCGGCGCTCCAGTTGGCCGCGCTTTTGGGCAGCACCACCACCGGACGCCACGCTCCCCATGTCATGGGCGTATGGTTCCCCGGCCCAATTTTCACCTGAAACCGGCGACCCAGCCGCAGCTTATCGTTCAAATCATCGATAATCTGGAACCAAGCCTCGCCCCGTACGGGTTTGGCGGCACGGGTCAAAAGGAAAATCTTCAGGACACCGATCCAAAAACGGGAATAGAGCAGGGCAAACCCCGTCAGCCAGATCGCCAGCAACAAGGATTCTACATCCTCACGACTGACGGAAAGACCTGCCGCGGGGGAGGCGGACGCCGTTTCCTCCGGGTTCCCGCTTTGCCTCACCGCATTGAGCTCACGGGGGCCGAGGGCTCGATGGGAGAATAAATCGGCGCCTTGGCGCATCAAAGCCTCAAGGGTCTGCAAGGGAGCGGGCATGCTTACATGCCAACGGGGTAGCCAAAGGAAACCCGCCATAATCACCAGCATTCCGTAAAAGGCGATGCTCCAGATGAGGTGCCGCACCGAGGCGGAGGCGCGGGACCAAAGGGAAGCCGCGACCCATATCACCAGCAGCAAAACCGTGCTCTTCACCGTGGTTGACCAAACGAATTCCAGCCAATTGAAGCCGGCTAGGTTCTCCCAAATCATTCGTTGCCCTCCTCCTTCGCGCGATCGATCATTTCGGAAAGGCGCTCCAGGGCGCTTTCGGATAGGTCGGTCCTGGAAATATCAAGCAGAGTGGCTACCGCCTTTTCAGGCGAGCCCGAAAAGAAGGTTTTCACCAGGTTCTTCAGCGCCGAGCGGCCCGCCTTCTCGGTGGTGATGGTCGGTTTGTAGAGGTTTCGCTTGCCGGCATGCGTGTGGCTCACCAGACCCTTCTCCTCCAAGACCCGCAGCATTCCACGCACCGCGGAATAACTGGGCGGATTAGGAAGGGTTTGGTGGATTTCCACGGCGGTTGCCTTGCCTCGCTCATAGATGATTTCCATGACCTGACGCTCCCTTTTGCTCAGGTGGTGAGGATTCTCGATGGCCATATGGGCTCCTTTTCCGTGGATAGGTTTACGCGCACGCCGGCGCTTAGTTACCGAGGCTACAGCTCCGGGGAGGGGTAGTCAAGCAGTTTGTGCTAAAAAAACTAGCAAAAACTGACTGGCCGAAATTCCAACGCCGCCAGGCGTTTCCACCAAATTTGGCTTGCAGGAGGCGGCCAATTTTGGAAATGAGCCTTGACGGGATCATTGCGATGAATTAGATTGACCCTTGTGCTAAAAAAACTAGCACAAGATTGCCGAAGCCAAGACGGCCAGGAGACATTCCATGAAGAAGCGATCATCCTCATTACTCTCATTCCTGTTCCTTTTCCCCATGCTCTTTGCCGACCCGAGGCCCGCCACGACACAAGCCGATCCCGAGAAAGGTCAGGAAGAAGAAGCGGCCGTCATATACGTATGCCCGCCCTGCGGCCTCGACTGTGATCTTGTTTTACATGAAAAACCCGGTTACTGTGACAATTGCGCCATGCGCCTCATCGACCGGTCCAGCGCGGAGAACCAGCCCATGAACCATGCCGTCACGGAACGCGACAGCGTCGCGATTCTCATTTTCGAAGGCGTTCAAATCATAGACTTTACAGGCCCTTATGAGGTCTTTGGCCAAGCGGGTTTCGAGGTCTTTACGGTGGCCAAAAGCGGGGAAACCATCACGACCGCGATGGGTATGCGGGTAACGCCGAACCGGGTCCTCGCGGATTGCCCGGCGCCGGATGTGGTCGTCATTCCCGGCGGAGAGGTCACTCGGACCCAAAACGACCCCGAGGTGGTCGCGTGGATCCAAGGCGTTCATAAGGAAGCCAAGAAGGTCATTTCGGTATGCAACGGCGCCTTCATTTTGGCCAAGACCGGCCTCCTGGACGGCCACAGCGCCACCACGTTCTACGGGTTGCTGGACGGCCTGAGGGCCCTGGCGCCCAAGGTGAAGGTGGTCGACGATCGGCGCTATGTTGAAAGCGGCAAACTCATGACCACCGCGGGCCTTTCCTCCGGCATCGACGGCGCGCTGCAAATCGTGGCCGAGTTACGAGGCAAGGGCATGGCCCAGAGCGTGGCGCTGAACATGGAATATAACTGGCGACCGGATTTGCAATACGCGCGGGCCGCTCTGGCGGACAGATACCTGCGCGGAATTTTTGGGCGGGGCGCTCGGCTCAATTTAGGCGAGGACGTGGAAACAAGGCTCCTCTCCACGGCCGGGACCCGGGATCATTGGCGCATGGAATGGAGCGCTCGGGGAAGCCAAAAGCCTACCGAGGTGTTAATGCTCATCAACAACCGCCTGCAACAGGGTGGATGGCTCATGTTGGAGGACAAGCCTGGAGAATCCGAAAGCGAGAGCCTCTGGCGGTTCGAGGGTCATGGCGGCGGTGACTGGCGGGCCGAGGTCGCCGTGGAGCCCGCGGAACAACAGACGATGCGTATTTCCATATCACTACATCCTGCCCGGAGGAGTTGATGCGGAGGTGGCCCGTCGCGGTCCGGGCGGTTCAAAAAAGCTCTGGCCACCCATCGACGGATGACCGACTCAAGTTGGTCCTTCCCGATGCGAATAAGGGCATGCCCAACAGCCCCTAAAACACGAGCCCACCCTGGCGGGCCCGAGGACGCGCGGGCCCAGCAGCCGGGGATGCGCCAACACCTCCAAAAATGCCGGCGTTCCCAAGGCGCTCGGCCGGCAATCGAAGCGCAAAACAAGCCCCTTCCCGACCATGGCGAAGGGTCACCGCAAAAATGGGCAACCCGCCGAACAAGAGCCCCGGGTAAGGCCGTCTTACAGTGAAAACCTTTGGCCGTCTTCCGCGACATGCATCCCTACGGCCTCGATTCTCACCCGAGCCTTACTCCCCGGTTGCGCCGCGGGGTTGGTGTGGTTGAGGTGGATGAAATAAATCTTGTCGCGATCCCGGGTCGGGAGGTTCTCAAAGCGAGCTATCGATTCTTCGATAAAAGGATGGGGAATATCCGCCATCGCCCGTCCGGGTATTTCGCCATCGGCAAAAAAGGTTCCATCCAAAAGGGCCATGTCCACCGAAGCAATCAGCGCATTGATATCCCGCGGCCAACGTTCCCATTTATCAATATCGGGAATGAACAGCAAGGAACGCCGGGGTCCCTGCAAAACAAACCCGACCGTATCGGAGTACTCGTCCCGATGGGGGACCTCCAAAGGCGTCACCTTCAGCCCATCGCCCAGGGTCAGGGCTTTCCCCATCTCAAAAGGCTTGAGGACCAGATTTTGGTTGCGGATCAACAAATCCCAGGGCCCGTTATCGCGTAAAAACGCACACATGCGCCGAGAGGCGTAAACTGGAATTGCGGGGTGGTTGTATGCCTCTCGTCCCAAATGGACCAATCCGCTGTAATGGCCCATATGGGCATGGGTCAGGAACACGCCGTCGAAGAGGGGCGGACGTCCGGCGGAATGCTCCCGGACGCCAGCGCGCCCTTGGAGCATTGCCACCTGCTCGCGGATATCGGGTGTGGCGTCAAACAACCAGCGCTTTTCGCTCGAAGGATCTACCAAAGCCAGCGATGAAACCAGACGGCGGCGGGCGGGGGTTTGTTTGGCCTCACGGCAAATAGCTTCCCCACATCCAATCTGGGGCAGCCCGCCATCCTGAGCCGTTCCCAAAACCAGCACATAGGGCCCTGAACCAGGGTCCTCGGCGCCATGAAGGAACAGGAGCGCCCAAAGGCAGATTGCAGCGCCCCCGGCCGCCTTGGCGAAAATGCCGTTTACTTTGGCGCCAAGTCCGAGGATTCCAGAAACAAGGGTCCCGCGGCAAAAGGGCGCAAAGCAAAACCGATCTCGCGTCCTGTAGCTCGCGGCTTCTTGCGCGGGACCGCGCCAACAGAATCTCATAGCCCCGGTGCGCCGGCGCGCGCGCCCGTGAAAGAGGAGCAGTCTTTTTAAAAGGGCCATGGCATTTCTCTTTTTCCAATCCACGCGGTAATGATCATAGATAGGGTCCTTCACGGCTGCAAGTATAACCCGTCGATGCATGCGTTCCAGTAACTTTCAAGCGCAGAGGCCGGAGCGATAATGGTGTGCGAGTGGGAAACGGAGGCCGTGACCTTTCACCGACGGTGAATCAGTCTGGTATTCGCGGGTTGTTGCAGCGGGACGCCGGTAAACCCATTTCGGTTCACCTTGACCGGCTGGAAGGCATCCCGCTAGTATGACCAGGAACCGGTTTATTGAATGGGATCCGTCAGGAGGAATGAATGGAGCCATTATTTGTGAAATTTCGGCCGGCAATTAGAGCCACGCCCTTTTGGCCTTTCATCCTTTGCCTTCTCTTCCCTCTCAGCCTGACCGCACAGGACGAGGTCTTGGTCAAGGGCAGCCTGGTAAAGAAATCCAAGGCCGTGGCGGGTGATTTCTCTATCATCCGCAAGGGCGAGCGTCTGATGTTGGTATTGGGTGAAAATTTCAAGGCCAAGCCGGGTCCTGACCTTAAAATCGTATTCTCGCCGCTCCCGCTGGAAAAGGTGACCGGCAAAAACGCTATCCAGGAAAAGAGCCTGGTGATCGGGTTGCTGAAAAGCAACCAGGGCGGGCAGAGCTTCATGCTTCCCGAGGAGTTTGATCTCTCCAAATACAAAACGGTTCTGGTCCATTGCGAAAAATACGCCGTGCTTTGGGGCGGCGGCCCGCTTCGGTGAAACCATCGGCCCACCCCATCATCCTCCCCATTTCACGCCAAAGGTTTTTCCAATGAAGGCGCCGGCGGGACTCGGCGCGGATTCTGAATTCCGGTCACACACGAATTGCCCGCTTCGCCGCTTTTGCAAAATTGGGCCGTTTATGGCACTCTGAGGCGTCCTCCCCCGCCGAAATGGTAAGAAAAACTTAATCAGGAATGACCTTTTGGAAGGCGCGGTCAGCGTTCTTTTTCGGATGAGGCCGGGGTTCAACCCTAGGATGCCGTGCGAGGCGGGCCCTCACCTCATCCGGAGATAGCAATATTCTGAAGCCGGCGGCGCCTACCCGAGAGTGATGTGGATGAACCCAACCAAACCAACCGAAAATCATCGAGACAACGAAGCGGAACGAAGTCAGCGGCGTAAACAGCGGACATTTTTCCGCTTTCACGCCTTTCAAATCCCACTTTTGCGGCTGGTAGGTTTTTTCTGCCTGGTCCTCCTTACCGTGGCGCACCACCTCTATGTGGCCGGCAAGCCGGATTGGCAAAGCGTGCGCAACTATGCCGTGTGGGCTTTCGGATATTGCCTCTTTTCGTGGTTGATCCTGTTTTGCAACTACCGATACTGGGAACGCAAACGAAACGCGCTGCTCAGCGAGCTGTTTCTGCATACGGATCTGATCCTCTACCTCGCCGCCATCTATATCACCGGCGGGGAGCGAAGCTGGCTGTATTTGATATTGTTGATCCGAGCGGCCGACCAGACCTACATTTCCTTCCGGCGCGCCCTGTATTATGCGCATGTCACAACACTGGCCTATCCCCTGCTGCCGCTGTATTTGAGCCTGGTCGAGGGTCGGCCGATCGACGGGGGTTTGGAGGCCGCGAAAACGCTTTTTCTCTATGCCTGCAACCTCTACATCACGCTTACCGCTATCCCGGCGGAAGCGCTCCGCAAAAAGATGGGCGGCGCCATTCGCCGCACCAAGTCGCTGTTGGCCAAGCTGAGAGAAAAATCCTCGCAGTTGGAGGAGAATACGAGCCAACTCAATCAGGCAAAGGAAAAGGCGGAAGCCGCCAACAAGTACAAGAGTGAGTTTCTGGCCAATATGAGCCATGAAATCCGAACCCCAATCAACGGCGTCATCGGCCTGAATCGCCTCCTGTTGGATACCGACTTGAACGAGGAGCAGAAAGACCTGGCCGAAAATGTCCAGGTCTGCGCGGAATCCCTGCTGACCATCATCAACGATATTCTGGACTACTCCAAGATCGAAGCCGGGAAGCTCGGTCTTGAACACATCGATTTTTCCCTGGAAGAGGAGCTGGAGTCCATCGTGGACATGCTGGCGCTCAACGCCTATGAAAAAGGACTGGAGATCTGGATCGTCATGGAGCCCTCGGTTCCCGTCTATTTGAGGGGCGATCCGCATCGGCTCAAACAGGTTTTTCTCAACCTGCTCAGCAATGCCATCAAGTTCACGGAACGGGGCTCGATCCACATCGAATGCCGGCTGGATGACGAGTCGGAAACAAGGGGGGCGGCCATGCCGGCCCCCGCCGCCGAGATACCCAACGCGGCCGAGAACGCCCGGGTAAGCCTGCGGTTCGCCATCCATGACACGGGCATCGGCATACCCAAGGAGAAGGCCGATGGCATCTTCAAAAGCTTTTCCCAGGTGGATGGCTCCACATCGAGGAAATACGGCGGCACCGGCCTGGGCCTGACCATCTCCAAACAGCTCGTGGAGCTCATGGGCGGGAAAATCGGCCTGGAGAGCCGGCCGGGAGAGGGCTCCACCTTCTGGTTCCGGCTGGGCTTTGAAAAGGGGGAGGTCCCCTCCAGGCTGTTGTACCGCAAAATTAAAAGCCGAGAGATTCTACGGGAAATGCGGGTTCTTCTGCTGGACGACCATCTGAACGAACCCAATCCCATTCAGCGGGCGCTCGAGTACTTCGGCCTGGAAGTTCAGCTTTTCTCCTCCTGGGAAGAAGCGATAGAAACAGCGCGGTCGCAACACTTCCACGGCATCTTTCTCCATATCCATCACAACCTGGAGAACCCGCGCTTGTTGCGGGAGTTGGTTCGCACACATCCCCGCGGCCTAGAGGCGCTGGTGGCGCTGATCCCCGTTTGGGACCCGGGAAGGATTAAAAACGGATTTACGCGAGAGGGTCTCACCCAATTCCTCAAAAAGCCGCTCAAACTCAGCAAGCTCGAAAAAATCCTGATGAAAAGGCTATCTCGGAAAATGGAGTTCGACCCCGAGTCGATGACCATGGACGACACCTTGGCCAGCCATAAGGAGCCAAGCCTTGAGGGGTTGCACATCCTGCTGGTAGAGGACAATCCCGTCAACCAAAAGGTAACCCTCCGCCTGCTGGCCAACAAGGGCGCCGCGGTCCGGCTCGCGGCGAACGGCCATCAGGCCCTGGCGGCTTTTAAGCACGAACGTTTCGACCTTATCTTGATGGATATTCAAATGCCCGACCTGGACGGCATGGAGGTCACCGCGATCATTCGCAACCTGGAGGGGCCCGGGAAAGAACGGGTAAAGATCCTTGCCTTGAGCGCGAACGTGCTCGAGGAGGACCGGCGCAAGTGCTTGGCCGCGGGAATGGACGGTTTCGTGGGCAAGCCGATTCGCCCTCAAGAATTGGTGGCCACCATACGAGAGGTCACCGGAACCGCGACCAAGGGAGAGGCCTCATGAACCGCTTCAACGAATACGGCCGTATTCAGCGCATTGCGCTTCGCCGCGTGGAGGACGCCTTCGGCGATCAACGCAGGATCGACCGGCAATGGCGCGGACTGGGTTACCATGATGCGCCGAACTTTCGCGCGGCTTGCAAAGAGTACGAGGCGTTCCTGGAACAAATCCAATCTACCGGCGCCAGGGTGGATTATTTACCCCCGGGCCCGGAGCTTTCATTGGATTCTATCTACGTTCGGGACGCTACCCTTGTCAGTCCGGGCGGCGTGATCTCCTGCGCCATGGGCAAGGACGCGCGCGTCGCCGAGAGCGCCCTCGCCGCGGATGCCCTTATGGCAGCGGGCCTTAGCCACGCTGGAATGATCGGGGAGGGAGGCCGCCTGGAGGGGGGCGACTTTGTTTGGTTTGACGCGGAGACCTGCGCGGTGGGCAGGAGTTACCGCACCAACGACATGGGAATTCGCGGATTGCGGGAACTTCTGGGAAAAACCATTACCCTTTTCCCCGTACAACTGCCCCATTACAAGGGACCTTCGGACGTATTCCATCTGATGTCGGTGATCAGCCCCCTGGATGAGAATCTGGCGCTGGCGTTCTCGCCGCTCCTACCCGTTTCCTTTAGGGAATGGCTGCTGGAGCGCGGCATCAAGCTGGTGGAGGTTCCCGAGCAGGAGTTTGAAACCATGGGCTGCAATGTTTTGGCGCTTGCCCCGAGACGTTGCCTGATGGTGGAGGGCAATCCCGAAACCCGCCGTCGTCTGGAGCGGGCAGGCTGTGAGGCGCGCACCTATCCCGGCTGGGAGATTTCCCGCAAAGGCGAGGGTGGCCCCACCTGTCTCACTAGGCCACTGGTTCGCTTATAGGCATACCCGGTCAAGCCATCTCAAGCACGGAAGCGGGCGGCATCGATAATCGAGTAGATGTGGACAATCCAACCAAGCCAGAAAAACCACAGAAACCCGGCCAACAAAAAATGAGTTACCGCGGCGAGCAAACGCCCCTGGATGAGCTGCCCCAACCCCGCGATGAAAAAACTTGCCAGCGCAGCGATAACATTTCCGGTTGAGCCTTGGCCTGACATAGCATCCTCCTGTCCTAGTAAACCGGCCGCCAGAGAGGTTCTCCCCGCCATGACTCCCGGCTTTTTTCCCTTGGTTGATTCTACGCGATTTAGCGGAAAAGAATCGATTAACCCTATCACTCTCCCCATAAAATTTCCCATTTTTCTGCCAGGGCCCGCAAACCGGCGCCTGTCGCGCGCTCGCTTCTCCGGGGGAAGAAAAGGATTGGGGGCGGGATATGATACTTATCCTTTTTCGCCGGTCGGCATCAGGGATTGAGAGGCCTGTGAAACCCTGGAAATTGGGCTATACTTGGCCGATGCGCCTTTCGGAAATCCGGCGGGCCAAGCCGAGGAATCAGTGATGCCCAACTTTTTTGCCACCACCCCCAAAAGCCTGGAGGACCTGCTCGCCCAGGAACTCCAAGACCTCGGCGCGACCCGGGTGAAACGCACCATCGCGGGAGCCCATTTTTCCTCCTCCTGGAAAACCGCTTATCGCGCGGTGATGTGGTCGCGCCTTGCGGGCAGAATTCTGTTTCCACTGGCCGAGTTCCCCGCCAAAAGCCGAGAGGACCTTTACAACGCCGTACGCGATCTGGCTTGGAAAGAGCATCTCGGCGTGAATCAGACCTTTCTCGTGAAGGCAACGCTGGCCAAGTCTTTCCTCACCCATTCACGCTTCGCCGCACAAACCGTGAAGGACGGCGTGGTCGATTATTTTCGCGACCATTTCGGGAAACGGCCCTCGGTCGGACGCGACCATCCGGATCTACTGCTCAACCTCGTAATCAAGAACAACCGGGCCACCCTCGGAATCGACCTTGGCGGACAGAGCCTGCATCGCCGTGATTACCGGCCACAATCCGGAGCCGCGCCCCTCAAGGAAAACTTGGCCGCGGCCATTCTTTTGCGCGCGAAGTGGCCCGAAATCGCGGCCGCCGGCGGCGGCCTGGTCGATCCGCTTTGCGGGTCCGGCACCCTTGCCATCGAGGCCGCCCTGATGGCGGCCGATCTCGCGCCCGGCCTCTCCCGCAAGGCGGCCGTACCTACCGGATGGCGCGGTTTCAAAACCAAACTCTGGGCGGAGGTCCGCGAGGAAGCGCTGGCCCGCGGGAAATTGGGACGGGCGCGCAAGCTCCCCCCGATCATGGGCGTTGACGGCGACCCCAAGGCTATCCTGCGGGCGCGGGACCATTCCCGGGGAGCGGGAGTTGCCAACCTGATTCGCTTCCAAACCGGCAACCTGGGGGACTGGACGCCCCAATCCTCCGCGGGGCGGGAATTCGGTTTGGTGGTGACCAACCCACCCTACGGCCATCGCATTGGAAACCCGGAGAACCTGGATCGCGTCTATGAAAATCTCGGCGTTTTGCTCAGGTCCCATTTTCAGGGCTGGAAGGCGTCGGTCTTCACCGGCGCGCCGGAGTTGGGCAAACGAATGGGCCTGCGCGCGGAACGACTGTACCGCTTTTTTAATG
>JBGTRP010000059.1:0-15572 GCA_041940685.1 Acanthopleuribacteraceae bacterium | reverse complement strand
ATCAGTCACCTCATTCTTCGACAGAGCGAAGAAATGGAAATGGTCCTCATCCTGATCGGCGGTCGTGGCGGCTTTCATCCAAACAAAGCCTGCGTGCCTGACCCTCCACGCATTTCTACCCTGCCGGCGGTGTTCCTGAATTTAGGGTGTTTGACCGGGGACTTCGGGTATCGCCTTGGCGTTGGACATGGAAGGCTCCAACAACGCGTTGAAGGTAAAGCTCATGCCCAACAGCGGTTGATCCGCCTCCGCGACGAGGAAAATATCGCCCGTCACCTCGGGAAAAATATCGGTGGTTACCGCGGCGAAGGGGCGACCCGCCTCTATGGCGATCGGGTCGCTTTGGGCAACCTGGACGCCATTTTGGAAGGCGTATAAAACCACTCCTGTCTCCTCGCCACCCATGTTTACGATTACCGCGGCGGAAATGCTTCCCTCGGTTCCTGGCAGGTAGCTGAACAGCAAAATCGGCGCGGCGAGATCGGGCTCGACAATGTCCGCGCGCGCGGGTGAGGAACCGCTCGCGCTTCCCTGCGCATCGATGATGAAATCTCCGGCCACCCCGTCATCGCCGCTGAAGAAAAGCACCCGATACCCAGGCCCCTCGCCCAGATCCGGGAACACCTCTCCCGCATCGGCAACCCATTGACCCAGCGCGGGTATCGCTTGGATCGCGGCCGCCTCGCTGCCATCGCCGCGCGTGGCTACCAAGAGCACCTCCACCTCATGCCCGTTGAGGTTGTTGAGAATGATTTTGCCCCGAAAATTGACGTTGTTGGTGAGCCATGGCAGTACGCCCTCGCTTTGGTAGGCCCACAACATCGAAGTCGGAAAAGCCAAAAAGAATAACGCGAGTCTAAGCAAAACGAACCTCCTGGAATGGAAAACCTGAGTGGCTATCAAGAACCCGAGAACGGATCGCCTGAATGTAGAATGGCGATCCTCCGCGGCAATTGCTTTCTTTCCCGCCTGAGCGGGCTCGAAGTGAATCAGCCCTGGGTGGCTTCAAGTGATGAGCATCTCAAAAAGACTCAAAATGGGCGGTTGTTAGCATTTAAAAATACCATAAAAAGCTAAAAGAAACAAAAGGATCGTGGAAATAGCTAATTTGGCTAAAACCAATGATAAAAAATAAATGGGCATGGCGCTTCCTTCAGACATGAGCGCTTTCCGCCCGCTCGATTGGGAAAACCTATCTCGGGGATCGATAGGTATGGCGTTCCGGGAGACGGAGGTCTCAAGGGAATTTTTAACCCCATTGCCTCAAATGTTCCGATACCGCGGCCGCGAGCGTCTCCACGTTGGGATGATCCACCACGCTCCCGTGGTCTCCGGGGACTTCCACGCGCGCCAATCCCCGTTCTCCTGGAGGGACCGCGCGCTCCCAACCCAGATAGGGGCCGAGCGGGACCAGGCCCTTGTCGCCGGTCGCGCGGTAAAGGAAGACCGGGCCCTGGTAGGCTTGGGGCAGATAGGCGCGCGAGGCGCGGGTATGAGCCGCGGAGACCTGGATGCGGCGGCGCGCCTGGTCGAGACCGTACTCCGGGGGCGCTAGGCCCTCTGACTTGGCGAATTCGAGGATTCGGGCCAGTTGGCGATCCGGGTCTTCCCCGCTGTCGAGGGAAATGCCTAGGTCCTTGGCCCAAAGGCCGAGAAGCACGGCCGTATCGTCCACCGCCGGTCCTTCCGGCATCCATGCCATGAGGCCTGTATCGATCAAGCCCAGGTACCCGACTTCCTCGCCGCATTGTTTGAGCTGGCGGGCCATCTCAAATGCAATCAGGCCCGCGGCGGACCAGCCGAGCAAATGGTACGGACTACGGGCCTTTCGTTCCCGCAGGGTCTCGATGTAGGCGGCGGCCATTTGCTCGATGCCCTCGATAATGGGCTGACCCTCCTCCAACCCGCTGGCGCGCAGTCCGTGGATGGGGCGGTCGATGTTCAGGGCCCGTACCAGGGGCGCATAACAGAGCAGGGTTCCCGCCGGAGGATGAAGGCAATACAGCGGCGGCCCGGCTTCATCGACGCCGCGTTGGATGACGACTAAATGACTCCAGGTTTCCGTCCGCTCGTAGTTTCGAATGGAGCGGGCCAAGCCGGCAACCGTGGGGCTCTCGAACAGCGTCGCCAGGGGGAGGTCCACGCCGAAGAGACCTTTTATCCGGGCAAGCAAACGGATGGCGAGCAGGGAATGGCCGCCCGATTCGAAGAAATTGTCATGGATGCCCGCTTCCTTCACTCCCAGGGCTTCGCACCAGGGTTCGAGCAAACGGAGCTCCGTCAACTCGCGTGGCGGGTCCATCTTTCGGGGCGATGCTGTCCCCGATTGGGCCCAGGCGGAGGGGGGGCGCCGGGACAATTCCGCCCGGTCAACCTTGCCATTGGGTAAACGGGGCCACCGGGAAACCCATTCGAACTGGGCGGGCATCATGTGGTCCGGCAATTCCTTTGCGAGGGATCGCCGCAAAGCCTGGACTTCCCCCGCATCACCATCCCCGGCCCATAACCAAGCCACGATTTGCCGTTCGCCGTTGGGTGCTTTTGTCAGGGTGACCACAGCCTGGTCGACCCCGGACTGGCGCTCCAAATGGGTTTCGATCTCGCCGGCCTCGATGCGGAATCCGCGCAGCTTGAATTGGAAGTCGATGCGGCCCAAATAGTGGGCGAGGCCATCCCCATCCAAACGCGCCAAGTCCCCGGTTCGGTAGAGGCGGCCTCCCGGGTTCCCGGAAAAGGGATTGGGAATGAACTTGCACGCGGAAAGATCGGGCCGACCCATGTACCCGCGGGCCAAACCCACGCCCGCCACCTGGAGTTCGCCAGAGACTCCCGCCGGTACGGGCTCGCCCCAGCGATCCAGGATGTAAACCCGCGTGTTGGCAATTGGCCGGCCTATAGGCAACAATGCAAGGCCGGGCGGCTCCGGCGCCGACCAGGCCGTGGCGTCGATCGTAACTTCCGTGGGCCCGTAAAGGTTGACCACCCGCGCATCGACTCCCAGGTTCCGCAACTTTTTGTAGATTTTTCTCGGGTAGGCCTCTCCGCCGCAACAGATTACCCGCATCCCGCGCAGCAGGGCCGCCTTTTCGTGTTCTAGCAAGATTCCGAACAAGGACGGAACCATCTGCGCCACGGACACCCGACGTGTGTGTATGAGGCGGATCAGGTAGCCGGTGTCGCCGTGCCGATCGGGCGCCGCGATCACCAGTCGTCCTCCGGTGATCAAAGGCGAGAACAGCTCCCAAACGGATGCATCGAAGCCGAGCGGGGTTCGCTGGAGCATGGTATCCGCTTGGGTGAGGGTCAAAAAGTTTTGACTCCAGGCAAGGCGGTTGGCGATGCCGGCATGGGTAATGGCCACGCCCTTGGGCGCTCCCGAAGAGCCCGAGGTGAAGATGATATATGCGAGGGAGTCGGGCAAGTAGTGATCTTCCAATGGAGAGGCCGGGAATTCCTGTTGCGGGACTTCCTCGGTAACCAGGTAGTCTACCCCCAGCGAATCCAGCAGGGGGGCCTGGTCCCGGTCGGCCAGCACGAGCTCGATCGCCGTGTTTGCCAGCATTTGGCGCAGGCGTTGCCGGGGTAATCCGGGTTCCAGGGGAACGTACACGCCCCCGGCTTCCAGGATCGCCAGGATCGCGATCATCACGCCGGGCGAGCGATCCAAGCACAGTCCTACGGGCCGCTCGGGTCGAATGCCCCGCGCGCGCAGCAACCGCGCCAATTTCAGGGAGCGGGTCTTTAGCGTCTCAAAGGTCAATTGCCGGTCCGGTCCGCCTGCAACATGGAACAGCAGGGCGACGGTTTCGGGTCGGCGCGCCGCCGTTCTCCAAACCTGGGCGTGCAAGGGCAACGCCGCTGGTTTGGTTTGGGTTTGGTTCCATTCGGCCAAGATCCGCTTCCGTTGTTCCGGCGCCAGCAAGGGGAGGCGGGACACGGCCACATCCGGCCGGGTGGAGATTCCCTCCAACAGTGTGCGCAGGTTTTCGATCAGGTCGCATATGCGGCCACGGGAGAACAACAGGCGGTTGAACTGTAAGAAACCGGACAAACCAGCGCCAGACTCCTCCATGGTAAGCGAAAGATCGAATTTGGCGGTTTGGAACTCCATCGGAATGGGTTCGATAATTGGGCCCAGGGGTCGAATCATTTCAATGGGTTGATTGCTCATGGCAAACATCGCCTGGAACAGTGGCGTGTGCGACAGGCTTCGCTCCGGTTGAACCGCCTCGACCACTTTCTCGAAGGGCGCGTCTTGATGCGCAAAGGCATCCAAAACGGTTTCCTTTACCCGGCGCAGCAAGCCGCGAAAAGTTTCCGAACCCGCCACGCTGGTCCGCAAAACCAGGGTGTTGACAAAGAATCCGATCAGCGGCTCCAGCTCCAATCGCGTCCGATTGGCAATCGGCGAGCCCACGCAGATATCGGCCTGGCCCGAGTAACGGGAAAGCAGGATTTGGAAGGCGGCCAGCAGGGTCATGAATGAGGTTGCGCCTTCCTGAAGGCTCCACTCCGCGAGGGAGTCCGCGAGTGGCTTTCCCCAATGAAAGCGCTCGGCGGCGCCCTCAAATTGCTGAACCTTGGGCCGGGACCGCAGGGCGGGCATCTCCAGCAGAGGCGGGGCTCCCGCGAGTTTTTCACGCCAATACGCCAATTGTCGGGCCAACTCGGGACCTCTCAACAGGCGGTTTTGCCAGTCCACATAGTCCACGTACTGGTAGGCGGGCGCGGGTAAGATAGGCCGGCCCTCGTTTTGGGTGGGAAGGGCAAAACCATTGTAGTGGGTGATGAGTTCGCGCAGCAGAATGGCCAGGGACCAGCCGTCGGATATGATATGGTGCTGTGTCAGCATCATGATATGGACGCCCGCATCCGGTCGCAGCAAGAATACTCGAAAAAGCGGGCCATCGCCAAGATCGAAGGTCCGGCCGGCTTCCCGTTCCATGAGGGCGTCCGTCAGGTTCCCACGAATATCTACCGGCAGCCGGGTTACATCCACCAAGGGCGCATCTGTCGCATGATCCTTTGAAATCCTTTGCATGGGCTCGCCATCCACATCCTGGAATGTGGTGCGCAATGTCATGTGCCGGCTTTTCAGCGCCTCCAGGGCCGAATGCAGCGCGAGAAGGTCGAAGGGGCCGTCCAGTTTCATGGCGAGCGGCATGTTGTAAGCCGCGCTTTGGCCCTCCAACCGTTCCAGGAACCAAAGCCTGCGTTGACCGAAGGACAGGGGGAAATCCGTCCGATCCTTTTCCCTACTGATGGGGAGAAGGGGCAATTGTGGTAAGGCGGCCGCTCCCTCGGCCCTGGCCGCCAATTCTACCAGGGTGGGCGACTCGAAGAGCGCGCGTACCGGCAAGTCCAATTTCAGCTTGGCGCGCAGGCGGGAGATGACGAGAGTCGCAAGTAGGGAGTGACCGCCCAGCTCGAAAAAGCTTGCGTTCCTTTCCGAAACCGGGACCTTCAGTATCTCCGACCAGATGCCGGCCAAGGCCCGTTCCGTGGCGGTTCTAGGCGGGTCGGAAACCATTGTGGAAATGGCCGGCTCATCGGGTTTTGGCAGGGCCGAGCGATCGATTTTGCCCACGCGGGTGATGGGAAAGGCCTCCAGCCGCACAAGCGCGCCTGGCAGCATGTGTTCGGGCAAGGTTGGTTTCAAAAACTGAATCAAGTCCTTCAATTCTAAAGGTTTTGTTTCGGTCTGGCTGGTCTTGCCCTTGGGGTGGGTCGTGAGATAAGCGGTGAGACGCGGCGCGTCATTGGGGCCGGAAGCAAGCACAACCACGGCTTGGCTAACCTCGGGGTGAGCCATGATTTGGTGCTCGATTTCCTGGGTTTCCACACGGTAGCCGCGAATCTTGATCTGGTGATCGATTCTACCGATGTAGGCCAACCTTCCCTTGGGCAGGAAACGCGCCAAATCGCCGGTGCGGTACATTCGCGACCCGGCCAACTCGTGAAAGGGATCGGGCAGGAAAGACGGGGCGGTTTGCTCCGGCCGGTTCCAATAACCGCGCGCCAGACCGGCGCCGCCAATCAACAACTCGGCGATTGCGCCACGGGGCGCGGGCTCCAAAAAGCGGTCCAGCAGGTAGGAGCGGTAACCGGAAAGTGGGCCTCCGATGGGAACCGCCGCGCTGATGGCCTCCCCGTCCGTGGGGACCTCGCCGCTAACGCAGGCCACGGTCGTCTCCGTGGGTCCGTAGTGATTGAAGATCCGGCAATCGGGTCTCAGCTCCCGAACCCTTTGGAGCATGCGCCAGTCCGCGGCCTCGCCTCCGAGAACCAGAATTTTCCCTGGCAGGAAAGCGGTGGGGTCGGGCGCGTGGAGAAAATGGTTTAGCAGGGTTGGCGCCATATGGGCCACTTCTGGAGCGGGAAGTCGGGTTTGCCAGGCGTTTGGGGGATCATGGGCGTCTTCTTCCGGTGCAATCCGCCATGAGCCCTCGCCCATCAAAGCCCCGAGCAGGCCAGTTTGCGAGGCGTCGGAGGATACCGCGGACCAGGAAGCCCAAGCCCAACCGCGGTCGGGTTGGAGGCGGTTGAGGATGGCCCTGGCATAGTGCGTCAGGGCGCGGTAGCTGACGGCCACGCCCTTGGGCTCACCCGTGCTTCCCGAGGTGTAGATGAGATGCGCAAGCTGATCGGGGTCGGGAAGGGGCCGGGCCTTTTCCCCATGAAGAGCTTGAGGAGAGACTCGGAAATGGTTCGGATTCATGATGCGATGGTCCGGCAATCTCCAGGCCTCCTCGGCGGGTCGGTCGGTCAAGAGCAGCTTTACCTGGGCATCTCGGAGGATGGCATGCACCCGCTTTGGCGGAGTAGCCGGGTCGATGGGCACGAAGGCCGCCCCCGCCCGCCAAACTGCAAGCCTGGTCACCAGATTTTCGGTGGAGCGGCGAAGGAGAATGGCGACCCGGTCGTCGGGTTCCACCCCTCTGGAATTGAGTTGACTGGCGAGGACATGTACCTCGCGTCCCAATTGATTCCGCGAAAACCATGCGATTCCCCGGGCGCCGTCCAGGGTCGTTCCCCTCGGGTAGATCACGGCCGAAACATCCTGATCCCGTGACAGCAGGCCTTCCAGATATTCGGAAATGTTTCCAATCTCCCCGATGGTTTCCCCGGACCGGCTCCATTGGAGAAGCAGGGCCCGCCTTTCCGCTTCCCGTAATAGGGGTAGGCGCGCAATGGGCAAATGAGGATTTTCCACCATGGCGCGCAACAAGCGTTCGTACTGGTTCCATAGCGCGCGCACCGTATCGCGCTCAAATAGCTCGGTTTTATATTCCATTATCCCGGAGAGGCGGCCTCCGCTTTCTGTAAGCCTGAGCGTGAGCTCAAATTTGGTTGCCGTAACCTCGCGTTCCAGGGCCCGTAGGCTCAATTCGGGTAGGTCAAGCCTGCCGCCGGGCGCATTTTGCAGTACGAACATGACCTGAAACAGGGGCGTGTGGCCGAGGGCGCGACTCGGCTGAACCGCCTCGACCACTCGCTCGAAGGGCGTTTCTTGATGGGCGATTGCCGCCAGAACGGTTTCTTTGATGCGCGAAAGTAGCGCAATCGCGGTGGGCTTTTCGCTAAGGTCCGCCCGCAAGACCAGCGTGTTGACAAAAAACCCGATTAACCCTTCCAACTCGCGCCGCGTTCGGTTGGCGATCGGAGAACCGACGGCAAAGTCCTCACTGCCGGAGTAGCGGCCGAGCAGAATCTGGAAACCGGCCAGCAAGGTCATGAAAAGGGTGGCGTCTCGGTCCAACGCCAGTCGTTCCAGGGCGGCGGTGAGCGCCGCATCCAGCTCGACCCGCTCGCCCCCGGCTCGGTAGGACGGCGCGGCGGGTCGGCGTCGATCCGTCGGGAGCTCCAGTCTCGGCGGAAGATCCTCCAATTGGCGTTTCCAATAGTCCAGTTGTTGATCCAGAATCTCGAGTCGATCCCGCTGCCATAGCGCGAAGTCCGCGTATTGAAGCGGGAGCGGCGGTGGCAGGGGTCCCTGGCCGCCGCAATAATGGGGATAGATTTTCCCGAGTTCCTCCACAAACACGCCCGCGGACCAGCCATCGGAGATGATGTGGTGCATGGTGATGAGCGGGTTCATGTGTTCGCGGGAGCGCCAAAGCAAGGTCACCCGCAAAAGCGGCCCCCGCTCCAAGTCGAAGACATGAGTGGATTCCCGCTCGGCCAGGTCCCCTACAACCCGCTCCCGTTCCGGTTCGGCTTGGCTGCTTAGATCCACGATCCTTACCTGAAAGCGAACCCGCTGTTCAATGATTTGGAACGGCCCCTGTTCATCCTCGCCGAACCGGGTGCGCAGGCTCTCGTGCCGATCCACGATGGCAGCGAGGGTCCGTTCGAAGGCGAGCACATCCAATTTCCCCCTTAGCCCTAGGGCAAAGGGGATGTTGTAGGCGGCATGAGGGCCTTCCAGCCGGTTGAGGAACCACAGGCGCTGCTGGGCGAAGGAGAGGGGAATGCGGGAGGGCCGTTTCCTTGGGCCGAGTCTGTCCTCCTCGGCCGAGCCATCCGGTGAGAGCGCGTCAATTTTTCGGGCTAGCCCCGCGATCGTGGGCGTTTGGAAAAGCTCCCGGACGGCGATGGTGACGCCCAACTCATCGAGAATTCGGGAAACCACGCGCGTGGCCAGCAGGGAGTGACCGCCCAGTTGAAAAAAGCTCTCCTCCACGCCTAGCTCGCTTACGGGGAGGAGGTCGAGCCAAATGGCGGCCAGGCGGCGTTCGGTCTCCGTGCGAGGCGGCACGCGTCTCCGGGCAGAGGATTGTGCGGAAGCGCCCATGGCGTTCAGTTGCTCCCGGTCAATCTCGCCCTCGGCGGTCAGGGGCAAGCGCTCCACTTCAATAAAGTGACAACTGCTTTGGGCCCCAAACCGATCGCGAATGGGAGCGGGCGGTCCCATTTGAACGGTTTTGGCAGCCTCGCCCTTGCTGGTGAAAAAGGCGAGCAGCCGCTGTAGCGGATTTGTCGGACCATCCACCTGCCCCCGAACGAAGGGCTTGGATTCATCAAGTCCCAACAAGAGGCGCGGCTGGTTGAGGCGCATTCCCAATCGCAGGCTGAGGATGGCTTGCGGCGCGCTCAGGGAACGGTAACCACGCGCCTCGAACAGCTCTTGGAGAAAATAACCCCGGCTCATGCCGATGCCCTGCCAAGGGCCCCAGTCCAAGCAAAGAACCGCTCGGCCACGGGCGCGCGCATCCTCCGCGAGATGAGCGAGAAATCCATTGGCCGCGGCGTAGGAAGCCGCGTTGCGGCCGCCGAAATAGCCGATGATGGAGGAGAACAGGAACAAGCCGCAAGCCGGGCGATGTTCGACCAGGCGCTTAAGATTCAGGGCGCCCAGAAGTTTGGGCCGCAAGATGGACCACATGCCCTCGGGTTCCTCCTCCATGAGGGCGCGTTCATGGTAGGTCCCGGCCAGGTGAAATACGCCATCCAACTTGGTTTGGTGTTGGGTCTCCGCCTTTTCGATTCGGGTTCGCAAATCACCGAAGTTTCCCAGGTCCGCTGTCTCGTATAGGATCTGGTCCTGATCGCGCGCCATGGCCCGCAGCTTACCCCACGCCAGACGCATCTCCTGCTTCCCCGGTGTTTCTCCCGCCCGATCTTCCTCTGGCGGCAGGGGACGGCGGCCGACAAGGAGCAGCTTGGCGTCATGGTTTTCAAGCAAATGCCTCGCGATATGGGGCCCGATGCCTCCCAGGCCGCCCGTAATGAGATACAAACCGCCTTTTTTTATGGAAAAGGGTTGCGCGCGATCCGGTTCCAGGGACGCCCGCGCGAGCCATTGGCTCCAGCGGCGCCCATCCCGGTAGGCGACCAGGTCCAATGCGGTGGGCAATCGCATTTCCCGTTGGATGAAGCCTGTTTTTTCGATTCCCGGAGTTGGGTCGAGGTCGATGAGCCGTACGCGAAACGCAGGATGCTCCTGAGCGAGGGTCTTCACCAGCGGCGGCAGGGTGGCCTTTTCGACCTCTATCTTGTCCTCGGGTAAAACCCGAAAAATCCGGCTGGTGACCACGAACAGACGAGGGTCCTCCCAGCCCGCTTGGACTCTTGTCCTCTCGAGGGCTTTCACCAAATGCAGCAGGCTGAAAGCTCCAAGGACTTGGCCTTCTTTTTGCCTTTCTTCAAAATCTGCGCCTGGTTCCAGCCGCCTGGCCTCCGCAATGGGGCCGAAGGACCAGAGGTGTAGCAGGACCAAGGTGGAAATCCCCCTCTCAACCAGGACATCGAATAAGCGATGATAATCTTCGAGCCGTTCCGGGTTGATTTGAAAGTGGTTGGGACCGATTTCATCGAAGCCGGGACCCTGATTCACGCCGAAACATGGGTGGCCGGCGTTGCTCAGGTTCTCCATGAGGGAGGCGCCCAGGCCCGATTGGTCGAGGAATAGGAGGGCGGGGGAGAGCGGGGCCCCGGCAGCCATCGGCTCTTCCTCGTGCCGGCGCCACACCGGACGATAGAACCAGGCGGGTAGGGTATTGGCGTTCTCCAACAAAAGATCGACCGATTTTTGAATTTCCGTGAACTCGCCCTGGGCGAAGCGTTTCACCAATTGCGAACGCTGGATTTTTCCAATGGCCGTCTTGGGAATGGTTTGCTTGGAGACCGGAAGCAGAAAACTGGGTTGCACGCCAATGGTTTCAAGGATTCGGGCGCGGATTTGATGGAGCAACGCGGCCTTTTGCAGACCCTCTTCAAGGTCCGTGTGAAAAAACAGCGCCAGTTGATCCGTATCCGCATTTCCGCTTCTCACCGCGACGGCCGCGCTGAAGGAAACCGTCACCCCCTCGATTTCCTCCGCCACAGACTCGATTTCGTGGCCGTGGTAGTTGATGCCGTTGATGATGATGGTGTCTTTCTCGCGGCCGGTGATGGCGAGCGAACCCCGGCGCAAGAGGCCCCGGTCGCCGGTGTCAAACCAACCATCCTCGGTAAAGACTTCTTCATTGAGCTCCTTGGCGCGGTAGTAACCGGAGGTGACGGAAGGCCCCTTTACCTGAAGCCGGCCCGATCTTTCCTCGGGCTGGAGTTGGTTTCGTTCGTCCACAATGCGAACGGAAAAACCGGGAATGGGCCGGCCCACAAAAACGAAAGGATCACTGTCCTGGCTGTTTTGCGGCGAGAAATCTCGATTGTAGGTGACGCCCGAGCAGGTTTCCGACATGCCCCAGGCGGGGTACATGGCGGTTGGGGCCAGGCCATGGGGCGCGAGCAGCTTTAAGAATGCCCGCGCGGTTTTGGCCACGATCGCCTCTCCTCCGTTGAGGATAAAGCGCATGGAGGAGAGGTCCCAGCCGCCGCGTTCTATCTTCGCGGCGCGGTCATTGATCAGGCCATAGGCAAAGTTCGGGGCCCAGGTGACGGTTGCCTTGAAGCGCTGAATCCAATCCAGCCATCGCAATGGATTGCCCAACACGGCTTCCATGGGCGCGTGAATTTGCTTTGCCCCCGCGTAGACATCGCGCAGATGAAACATGACCAACCCGCCCACATGGTCCAGCGGCATCCAATTCAGCGAGACATCCGCGGGGTGAAAGCCGTTCATTTGAGTAGTTGCGGCGCAGCGGTAGGCGAGCGCGCCATGGCTTTGCATTACGGCCTTGGGTCGGCCCGTGCTGCCGGAGGTCAGCAGCATCAGCGCCAGGTCTTCCGGGGCGGGCCGGTGAAACTCTTGGACTGGTTGGTTGTCACGCAGATGGTCGATAGCGGCAATCCTGACGGCAGGTCTGGAAAGCGTTTCCGCCCATGCTTTCAACTCGGTTTCCCGTGGCGCGGTGGTCAAGATTAATGGATTTTCCAACAATTCTCGGGCGTGGATCAGCAAATTGAGAGGGCCACTGGATATGCGGTAGTCCGGGGGAATCGAGACGGGAACGGGCACGAATCCTCCCAGAACGCAGGCCCAGAAGGCGGGCAGAAAATCGCGGGGAAGCTCCAGTTGAAACAGAAGCTTGTCGCCCGGCTCCAAATCCAGGCGGCGCAGGCCCGCCAACACGCGCCGCGCTTCATCCAAAAGCCCTGCATAGTCCCGCGTTTCGCTCTCGCCATCCGCCTGTAGATAAACCGCGCCGTTGTGGTTGAAACGGGTGGCCGCACGTTCCAGAATCGCATCCAGCGTCCGAGGCGCATCTTCGGGCAGGTCCAAGGGCTCACCCACGGCAAGCGAGGGCGGGCCCGTATGTTCCGGGCTCGGGATCCTGGCCTTGACATCCGATTTTGAAGGGAATGGGGCCTTTTCGCCGCTGTCCTCCTCGGCCGAGCCGAGACCAAGATCCGCGAGGTGGAGTCGCGGCATTTCCGAAGGGCTTTCCACGGTCGCCGCCGCGACGCGGCCTACCCCGGGCAATTCACCAAGCCAGCGCTGCCATCGTCGTTCCAGGTTCGCGTCGTGGACTACCAATTGGGCAAGGGCGGATTCGTCCACGCGGCCGGTAGCCGTCAAGGGAAGCCTGGAAATCGGCACGTAGGACTCGGGTCGGGCGTGCGCGGGAAGCCGCGCCTCCTCGAAGCTCTGCATGCGTTCGTCCTGAAATGGGCCCCGGGGAACGATATAGGCCAGCCACCCCCTGTCACCGTTAGGGCATTCCCGCGCCATGACCCTACAAGCGGATACCTCCTCGCATTGCAGCAGCACCGCCTCCACCGTCGCGGGGCCGATCCGGTAGCCGAACCTGCTGGACTCCCGGTTTTCAGCACCGAGGAATTCCAAATACCCCTCCGTGCGCACGCGCGCCCAATCACCCGTTGGCAAAAGCGCGCCAGCTTCCTGGCCGGCGGCTCCTGGAACGCCCAAATCAGGCTGGTGAACGGCGGCAGGGTTTCTGTTTGCGGCCAAAGCGCTCACGAATATCTCGCCCCGCATCTCCGCTGGAACAGGGTTTCGGGAACCGTCCAGCACCCGCAATCCATGGTCCGAGAACAGGTCCTGCCGTTTCAACCGATTTTCCGGCCCTCTCTCGTAGCGCTGAAGAAAGATGATGCCCCCGCGCTCGGGCCGCCCGTAGGCGTAAAAGAGCGGGCCGGGGAATTGTTCGAGAAAGCGGGCCGCGAGGCGGTCGCCAAGCGGGGCGCCCGTACAAACTACGCGCGCGGGCGACTCGGCCTTTCGGGGCGTTTCCTTCTGTTCGTCAAGCCAGGATCCAAGTTGGCCGCTATCCAAAAAGGTCAAGCAGTTTTGCGGGAATTGCGCCGATGCCGCCCCATGCCAAAAGGCCGCGCCGCTCACCAGGGGCAGCAGCATCTCCGCGGGCGCGATTTCGGATGCGATCGCGGAGTGAAGCCAAACGCATTCGTCGTCGGTCCTGGAGAGATGCGCAATTAAAAAAGCCAGGCTCTGCAAGAGTTGCGCATGGGTAAACGTAAAATCCGCGCCGTTACTTTGTAGACGCCAGGCCGGGGCCTGGGGTTGGATGTTCCGTTTGGGATTTTCTTGGCCGGCCATGGAGGCGGGAGCCGTGCCCATATCGATCACTCGGAGTTCATGGTTTTGAAAACGAGCGGCCATCGGCCGGCGCGTGAGTAGGAGGGCGGGTTGGGCTTGGGAGAGTCTGGCTGTAAGGTAAGCCCCCGGGTCCTCGGGATCGAGGGGAACAAATACCGCGCCAATCTTGAGCGTGGCCAGCAGCGCGGTGACCGCGTCTTCACCCGGGGGGAGGCAAACGGCGATGCGGCTACCCTCGGCGACGCCCTCCTCAATCAAGGCATGCGCCCACTGATTTGCCCGTCGGTTGAGCTCCCCAAATGCAAGAGCTCCGCTTTCTCCGTCCTTTCCCGCGGCAAAGTAGAACGCGGGCGAACCAGGCCTGGATGCGGCATGCCGTTCGAAGTTTTCGTGGAGGGTCCGGTTGCGATTCTCAACGCTCTCCTCCCGGCTCAGGATGGCGACAATGTCGCTCTTATGGCGCCGCATCTCCTCCTTCAATTCCTCGGTTAACGCGCCCTTGGGCGCTTGGCAGCGCAGCCGGCCGTCCTCCAAATACAGCCGAACGCGCAAACCGTCGAGCCGAGCCAAAAAATTTCTAGCCTCCACGCTCATACCTCAAAATCCTCGAATTCCGGCGTTGGGGGAACCTGCTCCGCGGGTTCGAAAGAGTATGCTGAAATGGCGGCATGCGGATCCGCGGCGAGTGCGGTCAACAGTTGGTGGAGTTGGCTCAGAAAAGCCGCCATCATCTCCCGGTTGAAGATATCGGTGTTGAACTCCAGGGATCCGGTTAGGCCGCCATCCGTTTCCAGGAGGGAGAGCACGAGATCCATTTTGGCCACCATCCGTTTGAAAGGAAAAAAGGAAAGGCGCAACTCCGGGAGGCTGAGGTCGCGCACCGGGGCGTTGTTGAGAACCAACATGGCCTGAACCAAAGGGGAATGGCCCAGGTCACGCGGAATCTTGAGTGCCTCCACGATTTGGTCGAAGGAAACATTCTGATGGTCCAGCGCTTCCAGCATTCTCGTTTTGACCAAGGCCAGCAACCTACTGAAACTGGGGTCGCCGCCAAGGTCGGTGCGCAAAATCCAGGTGTCCGCAAAGAACCCCACCAACTCTTCCAATTCGGGTTCGGAACGGTTGGCGATGCCGGAGCCCACCAAAATGTCCTCCTGGCCGGAGTAACGGTAAAGCAGGACATTGAAGGCCGCCATCAGCACCATAAAAAGCGTGGCGTCGTGGTCGCGGGCGAGCGCGTTCAGTTTTTGGGTCAGCTCTTTGGAGACCTCGAAGGCCTCGCGATCTCCCTCGCCGCTTTGAGCCCGCGGGCGGGCGCGCGTAGTGGGAAGTTGCAAAAGCGTGGGCGCGCCGGCGAGCGCCTTTTTCCAATAGTCCAACTCCGCTTGCAGAACCCCTCCGCTCAGCCATTTCCGCTGGCGGTAGGCGAAGTCCGCGTATTGGATGGGAAGCGGCTCCAGGGCAATCCCACGGCCGCGGGAAAGAACCTGGTAATGGCGGAACAATTCTTCGGCAACCAGGCCGATCGACCAACCATCACTCACCATATGATGCATATTGAAAAGGAAAATGTGATGGGTGGATTCCAGGCGAAGGAGGCACACCCGCAGCAGAGGGCCGGTGGCGAGGTTGAAAGGCCTTTGCGCGTCCGCTTCAATCAACCGTTCGACTTCGGCCCGTCTCGCCGCCTCCGGAAAGCCGCCCAGGTCGAGCAGGGCCAAGACGATGGCGCAAGTGGGCTCGATCGCCTGGAAGGGCTCCCCCTCGAAGGCGGGAAAGTGAGTGCGCAGGCTTTCATGGCGCGCTGCCATGCGCTTCACGGCGTGTTCTAAATGACGAACATCCAGATTGCCGGTCAACTCCGCGGCCGCGGGCATGTTATAGGCCGCGTTGGGCCCCTGGAGCTGGTCCAAAAACCAGAGGCGCCGCTGGGCGAAGGAGAGCGGCATGCGGGGTTCTCGGTCGACGGGGACCAGGGGCGGTCTGCCGGGGCTGGCCGCCGCCTGGCGGCGGCGGTCGATTTCCGCGGCCATGCCCGCGAGAGTTGGCGCGTTGAAAATTGCCCTGGGCGGTAAATCCACGTTCAAGCTTTTCCGAACCCGGGAAATCA